>QCNI01000004.1 GCA_003213255.1 Prochlorococcus sp. AG-424-P16 | reverse complement strand
CTGACTTGCTTCAATTAAATGATTTTATATATGATTTAGCCATTACAGCTAATAGACCTGATGGAATGTCTGTTATAGGTATAGCCCGTGAAATTTCTGCCCTTTTAGAATCCACTTTAAATTTTCCACAATTAAACCATAAATACAATATTCATTTACTTAAGGGAATGAAACTTTGTCCAGAGGCTATAGATTCTAACTGCATTTATACAATAAGCTGCCTTGATGGAGTAAATGGAGAGAAATTATCGCCTAATTGGCTTAAAGACCGTATAGAAAAATCAGGTATAAAATCTATTAATCTTCTGGTTGATTTGACAAATTATATTCTTTTAGAACAAGGTCAACCTTTGCATGCGTTTGATAAAGATAAACTGTCAAACTTAATTGGTAAGAATGTTTCTCCTGAAGATTTCTCTGTAAGAAAAGGCAAGGATAACGAAAGCCTTATTTGCTTAGATGGTAAAGAATATGACTTAAATGACAATATCACAGTTATTACTTGTTGTGATAAGCCTGTGGCCATTGCTGGGGTTATAGGCGGTTTAGAGACTTCTGTAAGTAAAACTACCTCATCTATTTACGTTGAAGGCGCTGTTTTTAATCCAGTTTCTATAAGAAAATCTTCGAAGGCGGTTGGCATAAGAACAGAATCTAGCAGCAGGTATGAAAAAGGGATTTCATCAAAAAATACAATAAGTGCAGTAACTAGGGCAATTAATCTTTTAGAAGAATATTTTTCTATTAATTCACCAATCATCAATATTTCAAATTTAATAAGTAATGAGGATATATTTATTAAACTACGGAGAAATCGAATACATAATATTCTTGGTCCCTTAATAATTAACGATCAATTTGAAAAAAGAAATTTATCTGATAAAGAAATAGTTGATAAATTAACACTGATAGGTTGTACTTTAAAGAATAAAGAATATGGCTGGGATGTAACAGTAATTCCTAATAGATCACATGATTTAACAAGAGAAATAGATTTAATTGAAGAAATAGCTAGATTAATAGGGTATGACAGATTCGACTTAAAACTTCCTAATCCAATTAAGCCTGGAAAATTGTCATCAGAACAGATGGCATTGAGAAAAGTAAAAAATGGTTTTATAGAAAATGGTTTTAACGAGGTACTAAGCTACTCTCTTGTTCCTGAAGATGATGAAAAACTTATAAAGATTTCTAATCCTTTGTTATTAGAAACAAGCTGTCTTAGAGATAATATCTGGAAACAACATTTAGAGATAGTGAATCGTAATATAAAGGCTGGACAAGCAAGTTGTTATATATTTGAAATTGGTAATGTTTTCCAAAAGAAAACTGAGTTCATTCAAGAAGAAGTTCTGAATGGTGCAATTTATGGAAATAAAAAATTTGGAAATTGGATAAATTCGGGTAAGGATAACGATCTTAATTATTACCAGGCCAGAGGAAAGTTAAAGGAGGCTTTATCATCTTTGAACATAAAAATCGATGATAAACCTACTGATTCAATTAATTTTCTTCATCCAGGAAGAACAGCGAAATTAGTTATTGAAGGGAAAGATGCAGGTTATTTTGGTGAACTACATCCCAAATTAATATTAGAAAAGAAGTCATTAAAAAAAGTTTATTTATTTAAAATAAATGTTTCTAACCTCTTAGGAGCTAGTACAAGAAAAAATAATTGGATTCCAATATATAAGCAATACCCAATTGTTCCGAAAATAGAAAGGGATATAAATTTTGTTTTCAGTAAGAAATTTTTAATTGGCGAAATAACATCACAAATAAGAAAAACTGGAAAGAATCTATTAGAGGATGTAAATTTACTTGATGTTTTTGAAGATACTAAATTTGGAGATGATCATATAAGTTATACTTTTAGATTATCCTATAGAGATAAAGATAAAACATTACTGGACTCGGACATTTCATCAATACATTCAAATATCATTTCTATTGTTGAAAAATGTTTTAATACTAAATTGAGAAATTAATTGTATTACTAATCTCATATGAGACTTTAGACTAGTCTATTTATAATTCTTATATAAGATAATTAATAATCCTACAAAAGTATTTAATGTTGTATGATGAAGTTCATGATTAATCTGCTATCTCTACTTCTATCTTCAGTGTTGTGGGTACAAGTCCCTCAGTGGTCAGATGATTGGTCAAAATGTGCTGTTGACATACCAGATGCATCATGTCACTGGTATATAACTGCACCAGATAATACTTTTGGCGAGGGATTTGATTGGGCTAGTGCTCCTTGGTTTGATGCTAACGGATTAAGTGATGTCCCTAGTATTGATAAACAAACTGCCATTGAAAAGCTTCAATCTAAGTAGTACTGTCTTTAAGGCAGTACGGGAAGACATAAAACCCAGTAATAGCAAGACTTTCTAGACTTTGTTAATTTCTTGGACAATGGAAGGACATGTTTTATTGATTTATTATTCAATTTTTAATTTTTTCCTAGGCAATAGACGGTTTTTGTATGATTCATATAAATTGATAAATTAACTTATCTTATTAATCTATCCTGAGACTATATTATAGACTTATAATAAGTCTCATATAAGAAGTGCTATACAATGAATTTTCCTAAAAAGTAAATTTTATTTTAATTTCATTTATGCTTCATTAATGTTTCTTCAAGAATGAATAAAAATAATTGATGAAAATAAGAAATATTAAATTAACATTAATCTTATATGAGACTATTAAATAGACTTATAAATAGTCTTATTTGAGAATTAGTATACTAATTTCTGTATAGATTTTTTAGCAATTGATATGCTTCATTTAATTTTCTCATTTGATCTGTTGATCCTCCTGCATCTGGATGCGTCTCTAGGGCTATTGATTTATAGGCCTCCCTAATTTTACGGAAGGTATGAGCAGATCCTGCGGATGTTGATAAATTCAATAATTTAAGTGCTCCATGTACTGTCATTGTTGAGTCCAAAGTTTCAAATGAATTAGATCTATTATTTCGCTTAAATCTACTTACAAATCTTCTCATAAGTGTTGGTATTCTATTTATCAGATCTGATGTAGCAAAAGGGTCTTCTAAAACGCCAATCATTAATAAAACAATTTCAAGGGATGGATTTTTCTTTATCCAAAATGGGCATAATTCTGACATTAATTTATTGGCTGCACTCCACGTAAAGGTTAGATTTTCAGTCCAATCAAGATTTGGCCATATATCCCTTTCAAACCAATCCATAGAAGCTTCTAATACATGATCATTAGGAACTGATCCATATAAGGTTTTCCAATGACTAATTAACTCAATTCGACATTTTATTAATTCAGTTTCTTTAATTGTATTAATTTGAATATCATTAATATTCTCTTTTAATTTTTCACTATTAATACTTCTTCTTAGATTCTTTACTTTTTTTTCAACAAAATTGGGAAGGCTTATGTTTGAGTTGGCTTTTTCTTTATATTGATTGTTATTTGTAAATCTTTTATTCAAAGATATCTCATTAACTTCTTTTTTTACGTCTGATTTAATTAATACCAATGCAGTATCTTCATCAACATTTAAATTTTCATTATTTTTATTTTCGTTAAAGTCTATTTCTTGCTGTTGGTTCTTAGGTAGTAAATCATCTTCTTGAAGAAGTTCTTTAAGTATCTTTTCTATTACAGGTCCTCTTGCTCTAAATCCCCACTCTTTTCGTAATTGATCAAACCTGGAAATTAGTTCCTCAGGTAAATCAATTGAAATTCGTTTCGTATTTGAATTTTCAGGAATATTCAATAATATTTTCTTTAATAGTATGGAATTTATTTAATTTTATTCAAAAAATATTGAAAGTCCATACGGAATATTGTTTTTAAATTAAAACCAATTTATTTTTATGTCACAAGTCAATTAAGTATGTTTTTATAATAAATCAAAAATGTTTAATTGTTATTTCAAGTCATCTAAAGAAAAAAAGAGTTTTTATCAACATAAGAAATTAGAAATGCTCAATTATATTAAGGATTCACTTGAGCGTAGAATTGCCTCCGTGACAGCATCTATAGAAGTTCTAGAAAGCCAAATAAGCAGGGATAAGGAAGTTGAAGTAACTAACTAGTATTCAAACAAAACTTTCTAAAAGTTTTTCAGGGCCAAATTTCTTTAAATAATTAATATTTGAATTTTCAGTTACTAATAGATATCCTGCAAATCCTAAACCGTTAATACTGAAACCATGTATATGATCATTTTTTCTTTTTATAATAGCGATCCATTTATTAGTTATTAAAATGTTGTAAGGATATATCGGTTTCTTATTACTAATAGGGTCCCCAAGTCCTAATTTGTTGCATAATTCTAAGTAAAAATCAAAAAGATATGATGGATTTTCTAAAAAATTAAATTTGGATACAATAATATTTTTTTTAAGCTTGCTATCTAGATCTTGATATGAGTTCATCTCTAAAAACCACTTTTCTCTAGGGCATGATATCTCACCTTTAGATCTACGAAGAAGTTGAAAATGCCTGTGAGGTTGACTTGCTCCCGCAATTGGAGAACTATTGAAAAACCATAATCCACTAGTATCTTTATTAACTTGTTGGATCGCTCTCCAATCTTTAATATCTAACCATCCATTTTGAGGTTTCCATTCATTTGTAATAAGTAAAATATGACCTTTTTGTACAGGGTACTTATTTAATATTAGTTGATGATTATCACCAATTTTATCAATTTCTAGTATCTTTTCCCAAGGACAAAATGGATTTTGCTTAGGACCATAAATTTTTTTTTTAGTAAATTTTGAAGTATCGAGTTTCCTAATTATGAAGTCGTCTTTTTCATATAAATCTCTTGTAATAATATCAGTTTTGAGAGGATATAATGATTCATCATCAATTGATAATCGAGTTTGTTTTAGTGCTTTTTTCCAATATATTTCTAAACTCATTTAAAAAAATTTATCATTATCATTTTAAAAAAAAAAATAAACTTGTAATCACTTTTTATTAAATTGATATTCTTTCAATTTTTCCAGAGGTACTGATTCCAAGACTACAATATTCGTTGATTCTAATATGACTTTTGGTGCAAGACCGTCTAATAATGCTTGCTTCCACCTATCAAGACAAATACACCAATGATCACCATCCTTTAGTCCCGGGAAAGAATAAATAGGCATGGGAGTTATTAAATCATTACCTTGTGATTTACTATATTTCAGGAAATTATCATCCATTACACAACATATGGAATGATTTCCTCCATCATTATTGTCATAGTTGCATAATCCATCTCTGAACCACCCTGTCATAGGGGCGCAACTACAAATCTCAATTTCTTCTCCAAGGACATTTAACTGATTTTGATTATTTATGGTCATAGTTTTTTTAATAATAATAAAACACCAACATTTCTTTAAAAAAGGTTGACGAGTATGGGGGGTAAGGAGGTAATAATTCTAATAAGGTTTTTTTCATTATGGATTGGGACTTTACTGAAAACATTGCATTTAAAGCTCTATATGAAGCTTTTAAAGATAGTGATGAAACTTCCGCATTAGAATTTTTATCTAGTGATGGTGCTTCATATTATCTTGAGTTAACACAGGATGCCGCGGGTGAGGGGCTTGATCTGGGCGATAATGTAATTATGGAAGAACTGCAGGAAGAAATTATTGAATATTTAGAAAAAAACTAAAAATTTAGCTTAAGCGCTGAAATATTTAGCTTTTGAGTGTAATGAAATGATAGCTGTAGTACTTTGTTCTGGATGGAGTTGTTCAGATTCATCCATGGTCAAGTTTATTCTTTTTGCATCCAACAATGATAATTGTATGTTTGAATCAGATACTTTTGGACATGCAGGATAACCAAAAGAATATCTAGCTCCTCTATATTTTTGAGCTAGTATTTCTCTATTTTTGTCTGGTTCTTCAGATCTAAAACCACATTCAATACGAATTAATGCATGGACATACTCAGCTAGAGCTTCTGCTAATTGCACTGTAAGTCCATGGAATAACAAATAATCGCTATATTTATCTTCTTTAAATAATTTTTGAGAATATTCACTAGCAATATCGCCCATGGTTACTGCCTGCATAGGAAATATATCTATCGGTTTATCATTTTTCAAATCACAATAAAAATCAGCTATGCATAGATTATTCCCGGATTTTTGTCTTGGAAAATTAAATTGGGAAATTTTATTTAATGATTTCTTATCAAATAAGAAAATACTATTATCTTTTCTCCCGCACTTGAAATATCCATAAACTGCTTTGGGTGAAATAAGTTTTTTTTCTATAATTGTCTCTAACCATTTATCTAACAATGGTTTAGCATATGAATCCAAATAGTTATTGTATTCATCTACGCTTTGGTTTTTTCCTTTTTTTATTTGCCATTGTCCGCTAAATAGAGCTTTTGTATCTAAATAAAAAATTAATTTATTTAAATCTATATCAACTTCTTTCAAGACTTTCGTTCCCAAGAAAGGAGCTTTAATTGGTTCTTCTTCATTTATAAATTTAGATCTTATAAAATTTTCTTTTAAATTTAATTTGGAAGTCTCGGTATTTATTGATATTGAATCTTTAACAGCTTGAGAGTTGGATTTTGGTGAGGCTAAATTAATATTTATACCCTCATTGTTTATGAAACCCTCTGTATTTGACCAATTACCCTTTTTTTTATTATCCATATATTCATTCATGAATTTAAGATCAGTGAACGCATCTTTTCCGTACAATATTTTCCCTTTATATATTTTGCTGCAGTCCTCATTTACAAATTTTGGGGTTAAGGCTGCGCCTCCTAATATTACTGGTACACTAATATCTTCATTGTTAAAAGCCTCTAAATTATCTTTCATAAATGCAGTTGATTTAACAAGTAATCCGCTCATAGCTATGCAATCTGCATTGTGCTTCTTTTGTGCATCTATAATTGCTGAAACATCTTGCTTTATTCCAAGATTTATAACGTCATAACCATTATTTGTAAGTATTATATCTACCAAATTTTTTCCAATATCATGTACATCGCCTTTGACAGTAGCAATTAAGAGTTTTCCATTTGATATATTTTCATCTACAGTTTCCATATATGGTTCTAAAATTGAAACCGCAAATTTCATTGTTTCAGCGGATTGGAGTACAAATGGTAATTGCATTTGGCCTGAGCCAAATAAATCTCCTACAACTTTCATCCCATCTAGTAAAAAGGTATTAATTATTTCAAGAGGTTTATATTTTTTTAACGCTTTATTTAATTTATCCTCTAATCCTATTTTTTCTCCATCAATAATATGATTCTTCAGACTTTCTTCAAGAGTTAGGTTTTTATTTTCTGAAGATGCTTTTTTGAAATCTTGGATAGATAAATCTTGAAAAGCCTTTGTTAATTCTACTAATGGATCATAAATACAAATATCATCTTCAAATTTTCTTTTATCATAAATCAAATCTAAGCAAAGCTTTTTAGTTTCTTCAGAAATTTTTGATAATGGCAAAATTTTATTTGGTGCGATGATAGCAGAATCTAATCCTGCTTTAATGCATTCATCTAAAAATATTGAATTTAGATTAATTCTTGATAATGGTGAAAGACCAAAACTAATGTTTGATATCCCAAGTATGATATGAATATCTGGGAAATTTTCACGAATTTTTAATATAGCACTAATAGTTTCTTTAGCGTTTAATCTATCTTCTTCTATCCCTGTAGATATTGGCAGAGCTAATGGATCAAAAAATAGCTCATAATCTGACAAACCACATTCTCTTGTTCTATTAATTGCTCGCTTGACAATCTTATATTTTTTTTCTGAATTCCTTGCCATTCCATCTTCATCAATTGTTCCGACAACAAGACCTGAACCGTACCCTAAGGCTAAATTTAGAACTTGATCAAACCTTTCATTGCCATCTTCGTAATTGGTTGAATTTATAATACATTTACCACCAGCTGACTTTAATCCACTTTCCATTTTGTCAGCATCTGTAGAGTCAATCATTAATGGTAAATTTATATTTGTAACTAGTCTTGAAGTTATTTCTTTCATATCTTTCACTCCGTCTCTGCCTACATAATCGACATTTACATCAAGAACATGAGCGTTTTCTTTTTGTTGTTGCTTGGCAATTGCAACTAAGCCATCCCAATCGTCGTTATTTAATAACTCCCTTACCTTTTTCGATCCACTTGCATTTAATCTTTCTCCTACTATCAAAATTGAATTGTCTTGTTTATATGGCACAGAGTTATATATTGATGAGGCAGATGGAATAAAACCGCTTGAATTTTTTTTTCCATTATTATTAGTTCTTTCATTATCAATAATTTCATCGATTATTGAAGAAAGGTAATTTATATGTTCAGGTGTTGTCCCACAACATCCACCTATTAATTGAACATTAAAGTCATATATAAAATTCATTAACTGCATCTTTAATTCTATTGGCTTTAATCTATAGTGAGCTACACCACCAATATTTTCAGGAAGACCTGCATTGGGAATACAGCTTATAGCGAAGGGAGAATTTTCAGACAAATATTTAATATGTTCCTTCATTTGCTCAGGGCCAGTCGCACAATTAAGTCCAAGGATATCTATATTAAATGGCTCTAATATTGTTAATGCAGAAGCAATATCAGATCCAACAAGCATAGTACCTGTTGTTTCCATTGTTATAGATACCATTAAAGGTATATCAATATTTTTATTTTCAAGAATTTCTTTTGATGCTAATAAGGCAGATTTAATTTGTAAAACATCCTGACAAGTTTCAATCAAAAGAAGATCAATTCCTCCATCTATAAGACCATAAATTTGTTCTTTATATGATTGCTTTAATTCATCAAAATCTATATGTCCTAAGGTGGGTAATTTAGTTGTTGGGCCAATTGAACCTGCTACAAACCTTGGTTTATCAACTGATGAGTATTTGGCAGCAGCTTTTTTTGCTATAAATGCCGCATTTTTATTTATCTCATAAGCCTTATCCGCAATATCATATTCATCAAGAACTATTGATGAGGCTCCAAATGTATTAGTTTCTATAACATGACAACCTGCTTCTAAAAATGAATTATGAACCTTCTCAACTACCTCTGGCGATGATAAAACAAGGTTTTCATTACATCCCTCTAATTCTTTTCCTCCAAAGTCATCTGCAGTAAGATTGAAGTTCTGAAATGATGTTCCAGTACCTCCGTCAAAAATAATTAATGGTTTTTCATCTCTATTTAGATAGGTTCTGAAAGATTCCATTTTTAGGTAAAAATTAATTTATTTCAGTGAAATTCTTGTTACCCAATTATCATAGTCTTGAGAACGACCTTCTGTTATTTCTATAAGCTTACTTTTTAATTTTTTCATTATTGGTCTTTCAACATTTAATTCAGTTGATTCAATTTTTTTAACTGGTGTAATTTTTGCTGCTGTACCAGTTAGAAAAACTTCATCTGCTATTAATAATTCTGTTTTATCAACAGGCCTCTCAATTACATTTATTCCAAATGATTTTGCTAATTCAATTACACTAGCTCTAGTAATCCCCTCAAGGATATCTTGATCAACACCAGGAGTGATTAAGTCTCCATTCCTTACAATAAATAAATTCATACCACTAGCTTCGCTTACCTTACCACTTGAATTTAATAGCAGGGCTTCATCAAAACCCGATAAACTAGCTTCTGTTTTAGCTAATGAACTAGTAATATATGCTCCACTTATTTTTCCTCTTAAGGGGAGAGATCTATCTTCTTGTCTTGTCCAACTACTCATTCTACACGAAACACCATCTGGGGATAGATAATCTCCTAGTTCAATACAATAAATAAAGAAATCTGTTTCAATATTGTGTAACCTTGGCGCTATACCTAAATCGCTTGTATATACAAATGGTCTTATATAAATAGGTTTTTCTGGCTTGTTTCTTTTTATAACTTCTTCTAAGGCTTTAAAAATATATTCTTCGGAAATTTCAGTTAAGAGTAATTTTGCACTTTGAGATAATCTTTTTATGTGTTTATCAGTTCTAAACAAAAGGAATTCTTCTTTGTTTGTTGGGTTAGGTATCGCGCGCATTCCTCCAAATGCAGCAGTACCGTAATGTAGTGCATGAGTAGCTATTGATATTTTTGCTTCTTTAAATGGAATACATTTACCTTCGAACCAGGCGTATGGAAGAAATTCATGCATATTTAATTTATTTAATTAAGGTAAACTTGTTTTATCCTACTTACGTATTCTAAACCTTATTTATATATAAAAATGCACAGGATATTAAATGTAGCAGGAAATGAAAAGAATAAGGATGATTTAATTGAGCAACCAGCTGCAGATTTTATTTTTATAACAAGTGTTAAGGCTGATTTAAATCTTATATCAAACTTATTGTTAGAAAAAGAATTTGCTTCATTAAAAAATAATATAAGAGCTTTAGAAATTTCTAATTTAAATTCCTCAGCTCAAATAGATAATTATTTATTAAAAACAATAAATTATGCAAAAGTTGTCGTACTTAGAATATTTGGAGATAAAGGTACATGGAACTATGGAATTGAACAACTTTTAAATTGGCAAGCAGTTAATAAAAAAAGGAAGTTAGTAATCCTATCAGGTACCATTGATCAGGAAATTTCCTTATGTGAAATAAGTAGTATAGATAAAAATATTGCATTAAATATTTCTAGATTACTAAGATCTGGAGGACTGGATAATTATAGAAAGTTTCTTAATTGTTTAAATTATTTAGTTGTAGATGAAAAATTAATTCCTGATGATTTTTTGAATATTACTTTTTATGCAGATCCCTACTTATATGATTGGAAAAATGAAAAAGGCGAAAAGGTAGGAATAATATCCTATAAATCACTTTTTTTGGCTAATGAAATTGAAGTAAACGAAAAACTTAACTTGCAATTAAGAAAATGCGGACTATCTCCTAAAACATTTTTTATTTCAACACTAAAAGATCATATTATTCAGAAGAAATTAATTGACATTTTTAAAAAAGAAAATATTAAACTAATAATTACCACAACTTCATTTTCTTCATCTCAAATTAAAAATAACGATTTAATTGAAAATTCAACAAATATTTTTACTTCTCTTAAAATTCCAATTTTACAACTTCTTTCTTCTAATAGATCAAGAAAAAAGTGGTTAAATTCATCTATTGGAATGAATTCATCTGATTTATTAATGCAAATAATTATTCCCGAATTTGATGGAAGAATTACTACCTGTCCTTCAGCATTTAAAGAAATTATTTCTAAGAAAAATACACTATATAGTGAAATAACTAGTTACAAAGCTGATCAAGTAGGTATTCAATGGATTTCAAAATTTGCAACAAATTATGTGAAACTTCAGAAACTTAATAATTTTGATAAAAGAATTTGTTTAGTAATAAGTAATTATCCAGTAAAGAACGGAAGAATCGGTAATGGCGTTGGTCTAAATACACCATCTTCAATAATAAATATTCTTAATTGGTTAAAAGAAGAAGGTTATGACCTTGGATCTTGTAATTATCCTCAAGATTCTTCGGAATTAATGTCAATGCTTATAAAAACTAGAACTAATGATATTGAATCTCAAAATAATAAACCATTAGATTACTTACCACTTAGTGAATATTTAAAATATTGGAATTATTTAGAACTTGATCCCAAAAATATTATTGTTAGTCGTTGGGGTAAACCATCTGATGCGATCGATCTAGATAATAAAGGCTTCTCAATAAATGGTATTAGATTTGGAAAAATAACATTATTGATTCAACCTCAACGAGGTTATGATGCTTTCACTGATAGAGATATTCATTCTCCCGATCTTCCACCTCCCCATAGATATTTAGCACAATATTTTTGGATTGAAAAAGTTTTTAATGCAAATGCTATGTGCCATATTGGTAAACATGGGACTGTTGAATGGTTACCTGGTAAATCTATAGGTTTAAGCAATAAATGTTTTCCAAATATTATTTGTCCGGCAATACCAAACATATATCCCTTTATCGTAAATGATCCCGGAGAAGGATCCCAAGCTAAAAGAAGAACTGCTGCAACAATTATTGATCATTTAACCCCTCCTTTGGATAGGTCAGAATTATATGGAAAATATTCAATATTAGAAAATTATTTAGACGAATATTTTGAAGCAAAATTATTAAATTCTAATCGGATTGAAATAATAGAAAAATCCATTTTTGAATTAATTAATAAAGATTTTAGCGAAATTACTTTAAAGAATAAAAATAATCAAATAGAAGAAATTGATTCCTTTCTTTGCAATATTAAAGAATCTCAAATTAGGACAGGTTTGCATATTTTTGGCAATCGACAGAATGACATTAATGAAATAAATTTATTCTTGTGTATTGCAAGAGTACCAAATGCCAACCGAATTGGTGTTATTCAATATATAGCAAAACATTTAAAACTAGATTTGAATCCTTGGACAAATCAATATGATCAAATGTTAAGTGAAAAGGATAAAAAAATATTATTGACTTATTCCAACAAAAACATTTTAAACTTTAGAATGGCTATTGATTTTTTGGAACAACAAGCAAAGTATTTAATATATTTGTTTTTTTACAAAAAGAATACCAATATAAAAAATCTAGAAAAATATAAAAATCAGAAAATAATAGACTATTTCTTTAATGAAAAAAAACATAATAAGTATTTTTTATTATTAAAAAAAGAGATTCTATATCCAATCATTAATTCTTCATATAATGAGAAATTATCATTTATTAATTCATTAAATGGACAATATGTAAAAAGTGGTCCATCTGGAGCCCCTACGAGAGGTAAAACTGAAACTTTACCCACTGGTAAAAATTTCTTTTCAGTTGATTCGAGAGGACTGCCAACTGAATCAGCATGGAGTGTTGGTTGTCAGTCCGCTTCACAAATACTTGATTTATACAAACAAGATAATGGAGAAGATTTAAAAAATATAGCAATATCTGTATGGGCAACATCCACAATGAGAAATGGTGGCGAAGACATTTGTCAAATACTATATTTATTAGGAGTACAGCCTATTTGGGATGGGCCTTCAAGAAGAGTAGTTGATCTAGAAATCATTCCTTTATCTGTTCTCCAAAGACCAAGGGTTGATGTTACTTTAAGGATTTCGGGAATGTTTAGAGATGCATTTCCACAGTTAGTTAAATTAACTTCTAAAGCAATAAATCTTGTTTCTAATCTTAATGAGGATTATCAATTTAACCCTCTTGCTGGGGCATCAAGGGAAGGTGATTCAATTAATCGTATATTTGGGTCAGCGCCAGGTTCCTATGGAGCTGGTCTGCAAGAACTAATTTCAAATTCTAATTGGGATAATATTGATGATTTTGGAGAATCTTTTCTTAATTGGAGTAAGTGGATTTACAGTGATAATCTTGAACCTATAGAGGATAAAAAATCATTAGAAAATGCTCTTAAAAATGTGCAGTTAGTTATTCATAACCAAGATAATAAGGAACATGATATTTTAGATTCTGATGATTATTATCAGTTTCAGGGCGGATTATCTTCAGCAGTAAAAAAATTGAGTGGTAAATTACCTGAATTGTATCATGGTGATTTATCAAAATTTGGACTGTCTAAAATATCAAAATTACAAGATGAAATTAATAAAGTTGTTATATCAAGAATACTTAACCCTAAATGGATAAATGGAATGAAGGATAATGGATATAAAGGAGCTTTTGAATTTTCAGCTACAATAGATTACTTATATGCTTTTGATGCTTCTACTGAAGTAGTCTCAGATTGGTGTTATGAGGAAGTTTATAAATCATGGTTATGTGATCTGGATCTTAAGAATTTCTTTCTAGAGAATAATCCATGGGCTTTAAGAGATATTGCACAAAGATTTCTTGAAATTGTCAATAGAAAAATGTGGAATAATTGTTCATCAGATGTCGTCGAAAATTTAAAGAACATAATTATTAATACTGATTCAATCATTGAAAAAAACGAATTCTGAATTATCTACCTAATAGCGAAAGTCCGTGACTATCTGTTCCGCATGTTTTTAGCATTGAATATTTATCTGCTAATTTATCTATTTCTGAACATACAAATAAACTAGGATTCCATACTTCATTAAGTTCATAATCGTACCAAACCTCTATTCCATCAATACCTTGTATTTTGGCCTCTGGAATTAATTTATAAAAGGGAATCCTGTATCTCGCTGGATGTGCAAGAAATGATAAACCACCAGCTAAATTTATTGCTTTAATAACTGATTTAATATTTAAATCATTACCTATTGGTGACTCTCCAAGGATGTATGGATTTAGATATTTACTTTTTATATCTATTCCTAATCCAATTACATGTACTAAACATCCTAGAATCAAACAATTAATTTCTATTCCCGAAATTAATGTAAAAGAATCTTTAGGATAATTTTTGAGTATATTATTTTTATTTATATATTCATGAGCTTTAATTGTATGATGATCGGTTATTGATAAAAATTTCAAGTTATTTTTATAAGCTTGTTCTAAAAGTTCATATGGTTCTAGACTTCCATCACTAAATTTTGTATGACAGTGAAAATTAATATTTTTAGGACAACTATTTTTATTAATATTAGAAGTTAATTTTACTAAGTCTTCCCTATTCATTACTTAATGAATTCTCATTTTTCTTTCTAATCTTTGCATATAATTGTATTGAAGCCAACATGAAAATAATTAGTCCAACTACGCTCCATGTAGCAACACTAGTTGGAAAATTATTTTTAAAAATAACTAAAAGTACAATTATAAATAATAATAAAGTAGGCAATTCATTTAATAATCTAAGGTTTTTTGCTGAAATGGTTGAAGTGCCATTTTGTAATGAATACATTATTTTATAACAATAAGAATGATAAATTACTAATGCTAAAACAAAAGAAATTTTAATTTGCAACCACTTCTCACTTAACCAACTTGGTTGCATAATAACCATGCATATAGCCATACTTAAAGCTAATATCATCCCAGGTGTTGTGATAATATTCGCCAGCCTTTTTTCCATCAAGGTGTATTGTTTATTAAAGGCAATTTTTAATTCATTATCCATATTTTTAGATTCTTCATGGTATATAAAAAGCCTTACTAAATAAAAAAGTCCCGAAAACCATACGATTACACCCATAATGTGAAGTGATTTAAACCAGAGATATGCTTCAGCTGCCAAATTACTAGATTAATTTAAAAATATATATTTTTAATATAGTTATATATAACAATATCAAGAAATCTATTTTTCAAAAATTAATTAATATTTATAACTCGTTAAAATATTCATATATATCATTTACTGAATTTTTTCCAAGTCCTTTAACTTTTGATAAATCCTCTTTACTAGCTATTCTTATCGCGTCTATTGATTTAAAGTGCTCAAGCAATTCTCTTATTCTTGATGGTCCTAACCCACTGATTTGGGACAATTGAGATCTATTCATTCTCTTAGATCTTTTGTCTCTATGAAAAGATAATGCAAATCTATGTGCTTCATCTCTTACCCTTCTTAATAGAAGAACTCCTTTTTGATTTTCATCAGTTTCAAGAGACTTAGAAAAGCCTGGAATAAATATTTCTTCATTTTTTTTTGCTAATGAACATATTGTTACTTCTTCCTCAAGATTTAATTCTTTTAATGCTTTAATAGCCGCATTTAACTGTCCTTTTCCTCCATCAATCATTATTAAATCAGGCCAATCTGATAGAAGTTCATTATCTAATTTACTATTCGTTTTATCATTTAATATTGAAAAATCCCCTCCGCTTTTTTTAAATCTTGACCATTTTTTAAACCTTCTATGTATTACTTCATATATCGAAGCAAAATCATCACTATGTCCTACAAAAACGTTTGGATCTTTAATTTTATATTTCCTATAATTCTGTTTAGAAGGAATGCCATCAATAAAAACGACTTGTGATGCTACAGGGTCACTACCTTGTATATGGCTAATATCATAACCTTCAATTCTTTTAGGTTGTTCGCTTAATTCAAGTATTTGGGCAAGATCCTCAATTGATGATTCATTATCTTGTATCCCATTTAATATTCTGTCTAATTCCAATTTCGCATTTTTTAAAACCATTTCTACAGTTTCATGTTTTTTATTTCTTTTTGGGATTAAGATTTTTACTTTCTTTTTTCTTAGCTCCGTTAACCAATCCTCTATGGTTGCTTGTTTTGGAAGGTTGTATTGAATAAGAATTTCTGATGGTATTTCTACGGCTTCAACATTCATATAATGCTCTTCTAGTATCTTTTGTAAAATAAGATTTTCATCTTCATTATTTAATTTTTGACTATAGCCAATTCTTCCAATAAGCTTACCAGATCTCATTTGGAAAATTTGTATACTAGCTACATTTTTTTTTGAAACTATTCCAAAGATATCTCTATTAATTGAAGAATCAGGTATTGATATTTTTTGTGATTCAGTTAATAATTTTAAACCTGAAATTTGGTCCCTTATTTTTGCTGCATTTTCATAATCTAAATCATTTGAAAATTGCAACATTTTTTTTTGTAAAAATATTTCTAAGTCATCATTCCTTCCTTGAAATATCATAGATACTTGTTTCATTATTTTTTTATAATCGTCAGATGATATTACTTCTTGGCAAACACCTGGACATCTTCCTATTGAATAATTCAAACAAGTTCTATCTTTATAGACTGGCCTTGGCCTTTGTCTAAGTGGAAATATTTTTTTTATCGTAAATAATGTTCTCCTTAATAATCCGACATCCACATAAGGTCCATAATATCTATCTAAATTATTTCTATTTCTTCTTCTTCTTGTAATAAATATTCGAGGATATTTTTCACTCCAAGTTATGCAAAGATATGGATATTTCTTATCATCCTTTAAAAGAATATTAAAGTATGGTTTATTTGTTTTTATTAAATTTGACTCTAAATTAAGTGCTTCATATTCGCTATCTGTAACTATAATTTCTATCTCAGTTATTTGACGAACCATCAAACTTAATCTTGGAGTTAAATCTGAAAAATTATTAAAATAACTACTTACTCTACTGCGTAGTTTTTTAGATTTACCAATATAAAGTAAATTATTATCTATATCTTTAAAAAGATAACACCCAGATGACTTTGGAATTTCGGATAATCTTGATTTTAGTACTTCTTTATTATTAATTAATTTATATTCAATTTTAAAATTATATTTGTTATCTATTGTTTCTATAGAGGAATTACTCATATATAAAGATTAACCTCCATAATTCCAACCAGTTGAAGATAAATTTAGAGAGTCAACATCATTATTCAAGTAAGCAGATTGAACTTCTCCTACAAAAACTGTATGGTCTCCATGAATAACACTTCCAACAACATTACATTCAACTCCACCAACACTATCAACTAAAATAGGCAATCCAAGTTCACCTAAATTAAATTCAACAGATTCAAATCTGCCTCCTAATGCTTTTTGGGGTTTAAAGAAAACAGCTGCTAGATCCTTTTGATCACTTTTGAGGACATTTAATGAGAACTTATTGGTGGAATTTATTATTTCATGACTAGAACCTTCTGCTCTAACAGCCATTACGACTAATGGAGGAGTGAAGGAACCTTGAGTCACCCAACTAGCAGTAAATCCATTCACTTCATTTTTATCTTCGTCTCTAACTCCACAAATAAATAATCCGTGAGGTATTTTTCTTAATAAGATTTTTTTTGCTTCTAGATTTAATGTCATAATTGATATATCTAATAAACTTATTTTAACTAAATTTTTTATTCGAACATAATAAATTCATGAAAATTCTTTATCCTGGTACATTCGATCCTTTAACAAACGGGCATATTGATTTAATAGAAAGAGCTGAAAAAATATTTGGCAATCTAGTAGTTGCTGTTTTAGAAAATACTTCTAAAAAACCAACATTTAAACTTGAAAGACGAATAATACAAATAAAGAATTCTCTTTTTCATTTACCTAATATTGAAGTTATTTCTTATTCTGGTCTAACTGTAGATTGTGCAAACGATCTTAAAGCTAATCTTATTCTTAGAGGCTTAAGAGCAATGAGTGATTTTGAGTATGAACTTCAGATTGCTCATACAAACAAATCTCTTAATAATGATATTGAAACTATATTTTTATCGACAAATACAAATTATAGTTTTCTAAGTAGTTCTTTAGTAAAAGAAGTTGCAAAATTTGGTGGGGAAATTAATCACATGGTACCCCCCTCTGTTGAGCGGGATTTAAAAGAATATTTTAAATAATATTTTTATTAACAAGATTTCAAGTAATAAAGATCACGTAATAATTTAAAAGCTTTTTCTTTATCAATTTTATTAGAATTTTGGATAATGCTTATAATTATTGGCCTTTCATTTTTATATAAAAAGCCAGATAATGCAAAGACATTTGAAAGAGTCCCAGTTTTGCCAAAAAACTTTCCAGACAATTCACTATTTACAAATCTTTTAGCTAATGTTCCTCTTACTCCAGTAATTGAAAGTGTAGATTGATAAGCTTTAAAATCATTAAAATATCTCATTTTATCTAAAAACAATACAACTAACCTTGTTGTAATTTTATTTTTTCGAGACAATCCACTAGCATCTGCAAAGTATGCTTTAGTTGTTGGCAGGCCTTTATTTTTAAGCCATCTTTTCAATTTTATATAGTCATTATCGTTCCATGTTTTTGAGGCATTTTTAAAGAGAGATTCAGCTGTGAAATTATGGCTTTCAGAATTTGTTAGAGTTAATAATGAAATAATTGGAGTTGAATATATTTTATTTATCTCTTTAAAATTTTCTAAATAAAAAGTTTTTTCTAAATTAAAAAAATCTATATTTATTTTTGAATTTGGAAATTTATTTTTTAAATAATTTTTAATAAAAATTTTTAATGAATAAATATCATCATATTTATTGTGATTACTTTCTATTGCAAGAGATGTAATTGGAGATCCATATTCGTAAAGTTTATCAGTATTTGTCCAACCATTAGGCCAATATAATTTTGAATCAATTTCTACAATATTAAAGTTAATAATTTTATTTTCTTTAACATTTGAAATTAGTTCGATTATATCTTCATAATTAAGATCTGGATCACCTTGACCGTGTAAATAATAATCGTTTTTATTTTTAAATAAGGAAGTTTTTAAATTATTATTTAATTTATATTTACTTAAAACATAAGCTGATGAGAATAATTTTTGATTAGATGCCGGTAACCTTGGAATATCATCATTGTAGGAACTTATTATTTCCCCTTTATTATTAATAATTGATACACTAAAAGAATCATCAAGCGTTTGATTCAATAAAGCATCATAAGTAGGACATATTTTGTTTTTAGTAATTATTCCCGGGAAATTAAAATAAATACTATTTAAAAAAGTTATTTTCTGATTTGCAAGTAAATATCTTATTAAGAATGGAGATGTTACTAATACAAGAACAATTAAGAAAAATGAATAAATTTTTTTTATCACATTCAATCTATAAATTCACAAAAATAGATTCATTGTCCGGTTTAATTTCAAATTCTTTTTTAAAAAAATATCTTTTATTTTCTTCTTTGAAAAGCAACCAGTTATTTGGATAAATATGCATAAGAGCAGCTTTATTTAAAGGCTGCAGAAAATAAATATTTTTCCATGTTTTGACAAAGTTTTTACGTCGCTCTCTAATAACACTTCCTATACCAATATTAGCATCTTCAAATTTTGGATTTAATGAATAATGCGTACCTTGATAATTATCAGACATTAGTTCAAATGAATCGAAATCATATGGCTGAGGTAGTATCGATATCATTGCACTATCAATATTATTTATATTATTTGATTCATTAAATAATTTAAAAGTAAAAATTTTATCTTTGATATCTGGATAGTCTCTTTGTGCCAAAGCCACAGCACCTTGATCAGCAAATGTTATAAATACATTATTATTTTTAGACAATATCTTGTAAATAGTTATTCCAATTCTGTTAAACTTCAATCCTTCAAAATTAAATTCTATAGTAAATCTTTTATTTGAATCTAATAAACTTGGAATAATTGCATCCTCCATATTCTTAAGAGATTCATTTAAATCTTTAGGTAGTCTGTAATTGATTTCCATTAAAATTTGTCAATACATATTTGAATAAGTTCTAAAAATTTATCTATTTCTGACTTATTGTTTATTGAACCTAAAGTAACACGAATATTTGAATATAGTTCATCATCTTTTAAACCAATATTTTTAAGTGTTGAGCTAGGTTCCCCAGATGAACTTGAACAAGCACTTCCACTACTTATGGCTATTTTATTTTCTGACATGAAATTAACAATTTTATAGGCCTTTATAGGCTCAAATAGTTTATTTAATAGTAGAAACGAAATATGATTGGGAAGTCTATGGTTAATACTACCCGTAATCTTTATATAGTTATTATCCTTAATTTTTTGAAAAAGATAATTTTTGAGTTTATTAATATTATTAGTAGGAAATTCAGTTATGTAATCATATAATTTTATTTTTCCTTTAATATTCTTTAATGATTCATACATTCCAGCGATTAATGGCAAAGCTTGTGTCCCTTGTCTAATTGAAAATTCCTGAGTAAGTGATATGTCATTATTTTTTAAAATTTGTCTAGACTTTTCTTTTGTTAAAAGAATACCGATCCCTTTTGGACCTCCAAATTTATGAGCAGATAAACTTAAAAAATCACATTTAAGATCTTTCCAACTGAATATTCCATTACTTAATATTTGAGTTCCATCTAAATGAAACATTATATTTAATTCTTCACATTTGGTACCAATAAATTGGACAGGTTGTATTGTCCCAATTTCACTTTGTCCCCAAATAATTGATACAAGCTTAGTATCATTGTTTAAAATTTTTTCGATGTTAGAAATATTTAAAATTCCATCATTATTTACCTTCCATTCGTAAATATCCCAATTTTGTTTTCTTAGTTTATTAGCACAAATAGTTGTTGCTTGATGTTCAACATTTGAAATAACAACCCTACCATTTTTAAAGTTCTCATAAATATTATTAAATACAATATTTGTCGATTCCGAAGAACCAGATGTAAAAATTATATCCTCTGCATCTGCTTCAAATATATAAGCAATTTTAGATCTAATTTTTTCAAGATATGTAGAACATTTTATCCCTAGCTCATATGTAGATGAAGGGTTATGCCAATAGTTCCTGTAAGTTGAATTAATTATATTTAAAACATTCTCAGATAATGGAGTTGTGGATGCATTATCTAAATATATAAAATTATTTTCCATTAATTTACTAATATTGATCCTGAGAAAACCTTTTTAGCATTACCGGTCATCATTACTTCACAATTGTCTTTTGACCAATCAATTTTAAGATTACCTCCTGGTAAGGTTACTATGGTTTGTGAATTACAAAGGTCTAATTTATAAGCTGCTACATGGATAGCACAGGCACCCGTTCCACAAGCTAAGGTTGCTCCTGCACCCCTTTCCCATACTTTTACTTTGATATTATCTCTATTTAAAATTTGACAAAAATGTACATTCGTTTTTTCAGGAAATAATTCATTTTTTTCAAATATAGGACCAAGTCTGGAGAGAACAATTGACTCTATGTCTTTTACAAAGAATATTAAATGAGGATTTCCCATTCCTACGGCATAACCCATATAATTAAAATCTTTCTCAATAAATTCGTGTGAAGGAATTGAATTTATTTTTTTTTCAATTGTTGTTGGAATATTTTGACATTCTAAAATTGGAATTCCCATTTTTACTGTAATTTCATCATTTATATATTTTGCAATTTTTAAACCTGCTTTAGTCTCAATTTTATATTCTATATTTTTATTATTCATTGAATCATTTACGTGGAGATACTCAACTAGACACCTAATTCCGTTTCCACACATTTGTGCTTCAGAACCATCAGAATTAAAAATTATCATTTTTGCATAATTATCTTCATTAGGTTCTTCTATAAAAATCACACCATCTGCTCCAATACCAAATTGCCTGTTGCAAATTTTTTTTATATCAAATATTTTATTTGTCTTGTAATTTTTATATAATTCATTTCCTCTAGAATCTATTATTACGAAATCATTTCCGTTACCTTGATATTTTTCAAAAGTTATATTTTTCATTTGTAGATAATATATTATAAATTTTAATTATAAATTATTCCTTTTAACAATCTATTTCTATTTTATACAATGGATATTAAAATAATAGTTTAACAAATAAAAATTAAGTGATTTCTCCCGATAAACAATATGTGGCTGATACCAATTTATATAATCCATCTGAAATAGAAAAAAAATGGCAGTCAATATGGACAGAAAACAATTTATACAAAACCGATGAATTAACTAAGAATAGCGATAAATTTTATGCCTTATCAATGTTTCCCTACCCTTCAGGTAATCTTCATATGGGACATGTTAGGAATTATGTTATTACAGACTTAATAGCTCGATTCCAAAGATTCAAGGGAAAATCTGTTTTACATCCAATGGGTTGGGACGCTTTTGGTTTGCCTGCTGAGAATGCAGCGATTGAAAGAGGAATTAGTCCAAGTGTCTGGACTAAAAAAAATATTTCTCATATGAAGTCACAATTAAAGCTTTTGGGACTATCAGTTGATTGGGATAGGGAATTTGCAACATGTGATGAAAATTATTATATTTGGACTCAATATCTATTTTTAGAGTTATACAAGGCAGGTCTTGTATATCAAAAGGAATCAGAAGTTAATTGGGATCCTATAGATAATACAGTCCTAGCGAATGAACAAGTTGATTCAGATGGTAAATCTTGGAGATCTGGGGCAGTAGTTGAAAAAAAATTATTAAAGCAATGGTTTTTAAGAATTACTAATTATGCGGATGAGTTATTGAAGGATTTAGAAAAATTAGATAACTGGCCAGAAAGAGTAAAAATAATGCAAGATAATTGGATTGGAAAGTCAATTGGTACAAATATTAATTTCAATATAAATACCAATCCAGAAGAGAAAATTACTGTATTTACAACAAGGCCAGATACTTTATTTGGAGTTACTTATTTAGCAATTTCTGTTAATCATTCATTAGTAAAAAATATTTCTGATCAAGAAACAATACAAGATATAGAAAATCTTAAACAATATTTGAAAAATAATAAAAATAATGAACTTGAAAAAATTGGAATAAAAACTAACTTAACAGCAATAAATCCAGTTAATTCTGAACCTATTCCTATTTGGGTGGCAAGTTATGTTCTCGATGAATACGGTACCGGTGCTGTTATGGGCGTGCCTGCTCATGATCTAAGAGATTTTGAATTTGCTAAGAAAAATAATATTGATATTAAACAGGTAATAATAAAGGATAAAAGTGAACAAAATAAAGAGCTTGAGGAAGCTTATATAGAAAAAGGATATCTTATTAATTCAAATCAATACGATGGCATAGAAAATACTATTGCTAAAATAAAAATTTCAGAGGAGGGAGTAAATAATGGATGGGCTGAAAATAAGATTCAATATCGTCTAAGAGATTGGTTAATCTCTAGACAAAGATATTGGGGATGTCCGATACCCATAGTTAATTGCAAACAATGTGGATCTGTTCCATTAAAGCAATCGGAATTACCTGTTTCCTTACCAAAAGATATAGAAATCTCGGCTAACAAGATTAATGCTTTAGGTGATAATAATAATTGGATAAATACTACATGTCCAAAATGTGGAATAGAGGCAAGAAAAGAAACTGATACTATGGACACTTTCATGTGTTCATCATGGTATTTTTTAAGATATCCATCTTCAAAATGTTCTAATAAGCCATTTGAAAAGATTGAAATCAATAAGTGGTTGCCTGTAGATCAATATGTTGGAGGGGTAGAGCATGCAATATTGCACTTGTTATATGCAAGATTTTTCACTAAAGCCTTGAGGGACAATGAACTATTTGAAATTGATGAACCTTTCAAAAAACTATTAACGCAAGGAATGGTTCAGGCGGCAGCCTATAAAAACAATAAAACTGGTAAATATGTTCCTCCTTCCGATATTACTGATTTATCAAATCCTACAGATCCAATTGACAATTCTAAACTCGAAGTTCTTTTCGAGAAGATGTCTAAGTCTAAATATAATGGAATAGACCCTGAATCAGTAATTAAAAAATATGGAGCAGATACAGCAAGAATGTTTATATTATTTAAAGCACCACCAGAAAAAGATTTGGAATGGGGAGATACAGATGTTGAAGGACAATTTAGATTTTTAAGCAGGATTTGGAAGCTTTATATAAATTGTGCAAAAGATATAAATAGTAAATCTAATTCCTATCCAGATAAAGAAAAAAGTTTAATAAAGTCAATGAATATCGCTATAAAAGAAATTTCAAATGACATATTAAATAACCAATTTAATACTGCGATTTCAGAACTAATGAAGTTTTATAATTCATTATCAAATTCCATTAATGACGTAAACAATAATTTAAAAATTGATGCTTTAAAAACATTTTGTATTTTGTTGGCTCCATTTGCACCTCATATTGCAGAAGAAATATGGCATCTTATAGGATTTAAAAAATCTGTACATTTAGAACACTGGCCTTCATTTAATGCCGAGGCACTAAAGGAAGATTCATATGAACTAGTAATACAAGTGAATGGAAAAGTTAGAGATAAAGTAAATATTAATAATGATATGAGTGAAGATCAAATTAAAGAATTGACTGTTAAGAGACCTAATGTTTTAAAATGGACTCAAGATAAGGAAATAAGAAAAATAATTATTGTTAAAGGAAAAATTATGAATATTGTTGTTTAAGAAATTATTTTTTGAATAACTAATGAATTTGGATTTGACCAATCGCCCTTAACTATATAATTATCATTACCGAAACACATTTCACGAAGTATGAAAAATATAGGTTCACTAACTGAATTATCAAATAATGATGTTATGTCATTTATAGAATATTCTCCACCTTCATCTAATAAATTACTTACTTTTTGTTGATACTCAATAATATTTGCGGCTGCTTTCTTTCCAGCTTCAACTCCAGGTTGATCATATGCATTTATATTTACCAATTCAGCGTAGAAGGATACAGTCCTCTCAAATAAAGCGATTAAGGCACCTAGTGAAAAACAATTTAACTTTTCTAAAGTTATAGTGATGCTTTGTCTGCTTTCACTAGAAAGTGCTGATCTGGTTCCTTGCAAAAAACCAGAAAGATATTCTTTAGGATTCTCTTTTTCATCAAAAATATTAGTAGATGGAGAATCTAATAATTCAATAAAAATACAGAAGAAATTATCAATACCATCTCTCAGTTGCTGAACATAAGCATGTTGATCTGTAGATCCTTTATTACCAAAAACGGAAATACCTTGATTAACTACTTCACCATTCCTATTAAATTTCTTTCCTAATGATTCCATTACTAATTGCTGAAGATATTTACTAAATACCTGCAACCTATCTCTATAAGGTAATACGACCATATCTCTCTTTCCAATACCATCTCCAGTTAAATACCATGCGGATGATAATAGTGCTGCTGGATTATTCTTAAAATCACTTAAACGTGTGGCTTCATCCATTAATGATGCACCTCTAATAAATTCAGATATATTTTCATTAATAAGAGCTAATGGAAGTAATCCCACAGAACTTGTAATACTAGTTCTTCCTCCAACCCAATCTTGCAAATTAAATATTTTTAACCAATTTTCAGAAGTGGCTTTTTTAAATAACTTACTATCTTTCATAGTTATAGCTATAGCATTAGAATTCCATTCAAGAGAATTGTTTTCGCAGTGACTTTTAATAATTTCCATAGCAATTCTAGGTTCAGGCGTACCACCTGATTTGCTTACTACTACAAATAATGTTGTTGATAATTTTTCATATAACTCTTCTAACTTTTCGCTAATTAAAAAGGGATCAATATTATCGATATAAGAAAATTTTAAACCTTTAGAACACTTCTGCAGTGACTCTGTAATGAGTAATGGTCCTAACCCACTTCCACCAATTCCTATCCATAGAACATCAGTGTACTGTTGATTATTCTTATTCTTAATATCTCCATTTAAAATTTGTTTTCCAAATTCAGATATTGAATTAATATCTTCTCTAATTTCCTCTCCAATTTTTGAAGAAGGAGCAATTGAGGGATTTCTAAGCCAATAATGTCCAACTTGTCTATTTTCATCAATATTTGATATTGCACCATTTTCTAATTCTTTTATTGATGAAAAAACATCTGTAAATTTATCTTCTAAACTATTTATCTCTTTATTTGTGAAATTAATTTTGCTTATGTCTAACCAAATATTTAATTTTTTATCAAACCAAAGATAATTACAAAATTTATCCCAAGAGTTTAGATCTCCATTCATTTGATATATTTGTTTCTTTTATTTATTTTTCAATTATATCTATACGAATAGTACATAGATTTGAATCATTTAAATTTGTTTAAATTATTATCTTCAAATAAATATGTTTTTGAATATAAACAATTAAAATTAAGGGTTTTTTTTATTTCATATGAATTTATCATTAGATAAAGTAAAAAACTTTGGATAGATCATTTAATTACATAATTTCGCCTGAGATATCTGAATTTAGAAGATTTTTCCCAAAATTAAAAATAGGTGTACTTGCTTCTGGGAAAGGAACAAACTTTCAGGAACTAATAAATCTCTCAGAAAAAGGAGAATTAGATATAGACATAAAAGTTCTAATAACTAACAAAGATGATGCAGGTTGTATAAGGAGAGCTGAAAGTAAAAAAATACCTCACAAAATAATAAGAGGCAAAGACTTTCTGCAAAAAGAGGCATTTGAATTAGAAATTGTAAATACTTTAATTCATTACGATGTTGAACTTGTGGTTATGGCAGGCTGGATGAAAATTGTTACTCCATTTTTTATTAACAAATTTAAGAATAAGATAATTAATATTCACCCTTCATTACTTCCAGCATATAAAGGTGGTTCTGCGATAAAGGACTCCATATTAAATGGTTCAAAAATAACTGGTTGTTCCGTACATTTTGTTGAAGAGGAGGTAGATAGTGGATCATTGATAATGCAAGCTGCATTGTCAATTAGAAATGATGATAATATTGAATCACTTTCCAAAAGAATACAAATGCTTGAGCATAAAATTTTACCTCAATCAATCTCTCTTGCTGGTTTTATGATAAGAAGTAATTTTATGGAAAAATATTAGTTAAATCAAGACCTTCATCCATTGAAAAACCACTCATAATATTTAAATTTTGAATTGCTTGCCCAGTCTGACCTTTTAACAAATTATCAATTACAGATAATATAATTATTCTTCCATTTCGAATATCAACTTTAACAGATAGGAAAATTTGGTTTGTATTTTTAACCCATTTTGTTGAAGGAAATGTATTTACAGGTAAGACTTTAATATTTTTGAAATTTCTATAATAATTATCCAAAAGAATTCTGCAATCATCAGAAGTTAGTCCTGGGTCTCTTAATCTCCCATATATAGTCGAATGCATACCCCTTGAAATTGGAACTAAATGAGGTGTAAAAAGTAATTCAATTTTATTTCCAGAAATTAATGATGCTACTTGCTCGATCTCTGAGGTATGTCTATGGTTTATCAATCCATATGCTGATAGACCTTCTCCACATTCTGATAAGAGTAGCTTTTGGTTTGGTTCTCGACCACCTCCAGAAGTTCCGCTTTTAGAATCAATTACTATACCTTCATTTTCAATAATTCCCTGCGAGAGATAAGGAACTAATGGAATTAGAGCAGATGTTGGATAACATCCTGGACATGCAATTAATCTTCCTTTTGAAATGGCTTCTTTATTTATTTCAGGAAGACCGTAGACCGCCTCTTTACATAAATCATCGTCATTCCTTTTATAAATAGCAGCTTCTTTGGAATATACTTTCTTCCATTCATCTAAAGACTTATATCTATAATCAGCAGATAAATCAATAACTTTAAGTCCTCTATCTAATAATTTCCTCGTCAAGGTTGAAGAGAGGCCATTTGGTAAGCAAAGCAAAGCAACATCAGCATTTTTTGAAATATTATCTACTGTAATTTCTTCTATATAAGGATCATTTTCTAGATTAATAAATGGGAAATTATCATTCCACTTAGAACCAGATGTTTTATTACCACCTAAAAATGAAATTTTGTATTTTTTATTTTTCTTTAAAAGATTTACCGCTTGAATACCGCCGTAACCAGTAGCACCTACTATTGCAACATTCATTTCTTTGAATTGGCAGACTTTGAGATAGGATTATAAAGTGTTGAATTTAAGGTAACTAAAACACTATTTTTCTATATTGATAGGAATAATGAAAGAAACAAGTCCCAAATCAAATAATGGAACAATTTTGGATATAAATGAATCTTTTAAAATTGAATTTGATCCTATCAGCGATGCATTAGCAGCTATAAGAAATGGAGAATGCATAATTGTTGTAGACGATGAAAGAAGAGAAAATGAAGGAGATTTAATATGTGCAGCCCAGTTTGCAACTCCACAGCAAATTAATTTTATGGCTACTGAAGGACGTGGTCTTATATGCCTAGCTATGCAAGGTGAAAAGCTTGACTCTTTAGATTTACCATTGATGGTAGATAGAAATACAGATGAAAATCAAACAGCTTTTACGATATCAATTGATGCTGGACCTGAAAACAATGTTACTACCGGAATTTCCGCTGAAGACAGAGCAAAGACAATTCAAGTTGCTATAAACCCAAATACAAAACCCGATGATTTAAGGAGGCCAGGACATATTTTCCCTTTAAGAGCTAAAAAAGGTGGAGTATTAAAAAGGGCAGGTCATACCGAAGCGGCAGTAGATATTGCCGCAATGTCAGGTCTTTACCCCGCTGGAGTGATTTGCGAAATACAAAATCCTGACGGTTCCATGTCAAGACTTCCACAACTTAAAGAGTATGCAAAACAGTGGGGAATGAAATTAATATCCATAGCTGATTTAATAAGTTATCGGTTTCAAACTGAGAGATTTGTTTTTAGAAAATCCGATGCTGTACTTCCAAGTATTTTTGGTAATTTCAAAGCTTATGGATATGTTAATGAACTTGATGGTTCAGAGCACGTTGCATTAGTTAAGCAAAAATCATCCAAATTAAGCGAACCTGTACTAGTAAGAATGCATTCAGAGTGCTTAACTGGAGATGCTTTTGGATCTTTACGTTGTGATTGTAGACCCCAGTTAGAGGCTGCATTATCAAGGATAGAAAAGGAGGAAGAAGGAGTTGTTGTTTACTTGAGACAAGAAGGTAGAGGTATTGGTCTTATAAATAAATTAAAGGCTTATAGTTTACAGGATGGTGGATTAGACACCGTAGAAGCTAATGAAAAATTAGGTTTTCCAGCTGATCTAAGAAATTATGGAGTTGGAGCACAGATATTAACCGATCTAGGGATAAAAAAACTAAAATTACTTACAAACAATCCTAGAAAGATTGCTGGATTAGGTGGTTATGGAATAGAAGTTATTGAGAGAGTTCCATTGGTTATTTGTCCAAACGATAATAACGCAGAATATTTGAGTGTAAAAAAAACCAAGTTAGGACATATGATTGATGAAGATAATTCTAATTCTAGGAATATCGATCCATTTATATCAATTTTTCTTGACGGAAAATATAAATCTATTGATCTAGTTCCAATAAGAAATGACGTCATTAAATTCTGTAGTTATAAGAAAATTAATATCAAACTTGAAAGTACTCCAAGATTACTGGCTTTTTGGAATCGACCAAAATTAGTTTGGAGAATTTTGCATGATCAGACTAGAAATAATTCCAACATTTCTGATGAAGAAATAAAGAATATAGAATTATTTATTCAGTTTTTATCTAATTATGAAAATAGTACAAAGATTGGAATTATTGTTTCTAGAAACATTGAACAGGCATTACATCCAAAAAGTAGCATCAAATTAATCAATACTAAATTTACTATTAATAATGAAATCTTATATTCATCTACAAGAAAATTTAATCTAGATAAAGAAACATTTAGTATTGTTTTTGAAGGCTAACTTATTATTTTAAAGTTGCTTTTAGAATTTTTGAACCATTAGTAAGCTTTAGAACTACATCCATATCATCAGTCTTACCAAAAACAGTATGAACTCCATCCAGATGAGGCTGAGGCTCATAGACTATGAAAAACTGACTACCACCTGTATCTTTTCCTGCATGAGCCATAGAAAGTGAGCCTTTTAAATGTTTATTGGAATTAATTTCACATTTAATATTATATCCAGGACCTCCAGTTCCAGGCATACCAGATGATCCATCACGAGTATTAGGACATCCACCCTGAGCCATAAATCCAGGAATAACTCTGTGAAATGCTAGACCATCATAAAAACCATCTCTAATCAAATTCGTAAAGTTTTTAACTGTATTAGGTGCATCGTCAGAGAAAAATTCAATATTTATATCTCCTACTTCTGTTTGAAATAATGCAGTTGTCATTTTTATTTTTTAATAATTATTCTGATATTTTAATAGCTAAAGCAACTTTTCAAGGTTTTCCTTAATGGTATTTATATCTATGTTATCTTTTTTACTATTTTTGTTTTCCTCCCAATTTTCAACTTCTAGGTTTTTCTGTGGTGGTGAAATTAACAACCTATCTTCAGCTGTTTTAGGAACAAAATTTTTTTCTACTAATTTGAATTCATAGTCTAATTTAATGCAGAAATCTTTTATTTCCTCAATGTTGATCATTTCAACTGTTGGTAAAGGGAAATCCTGAGCTTCTAATAGACCACAATATCTTGTTGCATCATCCTTATCTTCAAACATAAGAACAATAGTCCTGCCTTTTAGTTCAATTGAATGAATTCCTTCCTTATCTGTTCCTGAATTATATAAAAGAACAAATATGTTCATAATAATTGATTTTCTATTTATATAATATTTGATTAAGAATCAGAAAGTGATAATTCTTGTAATCTTGTATATAAAGCAATTTCTTCATCATTAATATCAGCAGGTATAACTACCAATATTTCAACATATTGATCACCTACATTATCTTCGAAAGTTAAACCCCTCCCTTTCAAACGTAACATTCTTCCCGTAGATGATTTAGGTGGTACTTGAAGTGTGACATTTCCATCAAGAGTAGGAACCTCTACTGCACAACCAAGAAGAGCATCATGAGGAAATAACTCTAATTTATATAGAACTCTTAAACCATCAATTCTTAAACCACTTTCCGTTTGAACTTTTAACTGTAGATAATGATCTTTACCACCTCTTGCAACATTTTCAAGTCTTAATCGCCATCCATCTCCAGCGAAAGGTGGTGTATCAACTTCTACTACAGTTTCATCTTCAAGCTCAATTAAAATTGAAGCTCCATTTAAGGCCTCATCAGGAGTTAATTCAATAATTGTCTCGATATCTTGGTGGAGTTTAACTGGAGGCGGCTCTTCTGGAGAGGTTGTTGGGTATTGAAAATTGTTAAATTCATCATTATTTGAATTTATCGATTCATCCTCTAATGGTTCATCATCATATTCCTCATAATTCTTGGGTGAGTATTCATATCCAAATAATGAATCAAGATAATCTTGAAAATCAGGAAACCCTGTCTTGAAATTATTACTTTGGTAATCATCCTTGATATTTTCATCCGAACTATTTTTTCTTGTATTAGGGTCACGAAGATATTCGTATGCTTCGTTAATTAATTTAAATCTTTCTTCTGCATTAAGATCATTTTTATTTAAATCTGGATGCCATTTTCTTGCTTCTCTTCGAAAGGCCTTTTTAAGTTCTTTATCATCAAAATCAGGGGATAAACCCAAAATTGACAAATAGTCTTTTTTAGAGGAAGTAGTCATTGTCCCATGGATCATCGTCCCTAGAATTACCATACCTCGAATTTCTATAATTTCTATTCATTTGATTATCCCAAGGATCATCATCCCAATAATCATCTGAAAAGAGTTCATCCTTTAATGATCCAAATGTATTTTTAATACCCTGTAGGGGATTATTATCTGTTTTCTTTTCTGCCGCTAATTTTCTGTTTAAACCGAATAATGCTTCTTGTAAGGCACTTACTGAAATTTCTAATTCTTGAGGATCATCATCATCTATAAACTCTTCAACATCTTGAATGGCTAATTCAACAGATCGTTGTTGCCTTTCAGCACCATAAGGACCAAATTCTAATGAAGCATCCCTAAGTCTTCTCTCAGCTTGCGCAATAAGAGTTAAAGCACTATTTTTTCTATCAATTACCGATCTTCTCTTCCTATCTTCATTAGCTTTTGCTTTGGCTTCTTCAATTATCGAATTTATTTCTTGTTCATTTAAATTAGAACCTCCAGAGATTGTAACTGTTTGCTTTCTTCCAGTTGTTCTATCAGTTGCACTTACCTCTAGAAGTCCATTAGCATCAATATCAAAAGCTACCTGAACTTGAGGTATACCTCTTGGAGCTGGAGGTATTCCTGATAGTCTAAATTTACCAAGTGATTTATTTTCAGAGGCTAAAGGCCTTTCTCCCTGCCGTACTTGAACAACTACCGATGATTGATTAGCCTCGGAAGTACTAAAAACATCAGATTGTCTAACTGGTATTGGCGTATTACGAGGAATTAGTACTTTCATAAGACCACCAATAGTTTCTAAACCTAAAGATAAGGGAGTAACGTCATTTAGAAGTAAATCTTGTAAATCACCACTAATAATTCCTGATTGTATTGCAGCTCCAACTGCTACGACTTCATCAGGATTAACAGATTGACAAGGATCATTTGGAACAAGAGTCTTTACTAATTGTTGAACCATTGGGATTCTTGTGCTGCCGCCTACAAGAACTACCTCATCAATATCTTCTGCATTCCATCCAGAATCATCTAAGGCTATTTGCACAGGTTCTAGTAATCTATCAAGTAAATCTTGTGATAATGATTCAAATATTTTTCTATTTAGTGTTTCTTCAATATGTAACGGCCCATCTTTACTTGTTGTGATAAATGGTAAAGATATTTTTGTTTTTTGTAATCCTGACAATTCACATTTAGCTTTTTCAGCAGCCTCAGTTAATCTCTGTAAAGCTTGTCTATCCCTTCGTAAATCAATATCATGTTTAACTAGAAATTTTTCTGCAAGCCAATCAACTATTTTTGAATCAAAATTGTTTCCTCCTAGCTGGGTATCACCACAAGTGGCTTTAACATCAAATACACCATTTGAAATTTTCAATAATGAAACATCAAATGTTCCTCCTCCTAAATCAAAAACCAAAACATTATTAGAAGAACTTTTTTCAAAACCATAAGCTAGAGCAGCAGCAGTGGGTTCATTTAGAATTCTATCTACTTTAATACCAGCTAATATTGCAGAATCCTTTGTAGCTTGCCTTTGAGATTCATTAAAGTAAGCAGGTACAGTAATAACTGCAGAATCAACTGTATCTCCAAGGTAAGATTCAGCATCATTAATTAATTTTCTAATCAATGAGCTCACTAATTCTTCTGGTGCATACTCTCTTTCTGTATTTGGACTAAGAATCCTAACGTTCCCGTTTGTATTAGCCTTAACGTTATAAGGAACAGAAATACTATTCTCATCTAATTCATCCCAGTCACTACCAATAAATCGTTTAAGGTTATAAAAGGTATTCTTAGGATTTAGAACAAGTTGTCTTCTCGCTTGGTCTCCAATTACTATTTCCTTGTCTTTTGTAAATCCAACTATTGAAGGTGTAGTTCTAGAACCCTCAGAATTTGCAATAACAATTGGACGTCCAGCTTCTATTACCCCAACAACAGAGTTAGTAGTACCTAAATCAATTCCAACTATTTGCCCCATGATTTTAGATCGCTAAATTAAAGCAAAATTTACTAATAATTTAATTAATTTTTATCTTAGATATTTACATATAATAGTAAAAATCAAATATTTTCAACTTAATTTAAATAAATAAGATTATTTATAACTTGTATATGAGATTACTATCTATTTTTAAAAGATATTTTAAGACAAAAGTGTTGATGGATTTAACCAAAATAAACTAATATAAAACGGAGAGAGAGGGATTCGAACCCTCGATAAAGTTGCCTCTATACAGCATTTCCAGTGCTGCGCCTTCAACCACTCGGCCACCTCTCCCAAGAAAACCATTTTAACCCTTAAACATCCCATTTTAGAGGAAAGTTATTTGAATAAGACTTTTACAGTCACGATTAAAAATAAGGAAACTGGAAAGGTCTACCAAGAGCAGGTTAATAGTGATCATTACATACTTAAGGAATTTGAAAAGAAAGGTTTCAAACTTGCATTTTCATGTAGAAATGGTTGCTGTACAAGTTGTGCAGTTAAAATTAAAACTGGTACCTTACAACAACCTGAAGCCATGGGTGTATCTCAGGCTTTAAAAGACAAAGGCTATGCACTTCTTTGTGTCGCTAAAGCAACTTCAGATCTTGAAGTGGAAACTACATATGAAGATGAAGTTTACGATTTACAATTTGGACAATATTTTGGGAGGGGAAATACAAGATTAGCTCCACCTTGGGAATTTGAGGAAGATTAACTATCATGTTTGAAATAAGTGAAATAGAGGAACTTGCAAATCAAGTAAATTTATCTAATTTATATGAAATAGCCAAGAATTCCGCTCAAATTGGTAATGAAATTTTAAAAGTTAATTACAATAAAATTCAGAAAATATCATCAAAGGGTAGGAAGGGGGATCTAGTAACCAATGTAGATTTGGAAGTTGAAAATAAAATAAAAGAATATTTATTAGAAAAGACACCAAACATATCTATAAATGCAGAGGAATCGGGTAAATTAACCAAATCTAGCGATTTAACGTGGTGTATAGACCCATTAGACGGTACAACAAATTATTCCCATGGATATCCTTTTTATGGGACTTCTATTGGTCTTGTGTATAAAAATAAGCCAATAATAGGCGCTATATCAGTACCTTATTTAAATGAACTATATTCAGCCTGTTTAGGTTTAGGATCATTCTGCAATGATAGTGAACTTAAAGTATCGAATCCTTCTAATCTTTCTGATAGTCTGCTTGTAACTGGTTTCTCTTATGACAGATTTGAGACAGAGGATAATAATTATGCTGAATTTTGTTATTTAACACATAAGACTAGAGGCGTTAGAAGAGGAGGTGCAGCAGCTGTTGATCTAGCATTTGTTGCGGCAGGTAAGGTAGATGGATATTGGGAAAGAGGATTGGAAGTATGGGACCTAGCGGCCGGTGCTATTATTGTTAAAGAGGCTGGTGGTATTATTTCTGATTATCCATCAGGCGAATTTAATTTAAGTTCAGGAAGAATTTTAGCTTGTTCTCCCAGCCTTGAGAATGAATTAAAAAATGAACTAGATAAAGTTTCTCCATTTAAAAAAAATCTTTATACCTAAAATTAGTTAAATATTCAAATGTCAGATATAAAGGAAATTAAATTAGTCGATGTAAAAAATAATTCAAACATCATAAATAATTTAAATAGTATTTATAAACTTTGGGGATATGAAGAGGTTTCGCCCTCATTTATAAATACTTTACAGACCATAAAAGGCCGTGGCGTTATTGACGAAAATCAGGTTGTAGGAATAGTAAGTAATAATTCATTATGTCTTAGGCCAGAAATGACAACATCAATTGTTAAATTATCATCTACAAGATTAATAAATAAGAAAAGACCTATAAGATTATTTACCAATGGAATGGTTTTTGATAAAAAACAAAATAATAAAAATTCATTTAAGTTACAAGAAAAATTGCAGAGTGGAATTGAATTAATTGGATATGATACAAAATACCCAGAAATTGAAGTTATTAATATTTTGTTTGATTCAATCGATAATATTAATTTGAAGGATGGTTGTAATTTATTTCTACTAGTAAGCACCACAAAAATAATGGACTTGATACTGAACAAATATAAGAATAATAATTTTGAAGAAATTAAGAAAAGTCTTGTTAATTTTGATCAAGATAATTTATCTAAATTAGGAATAGATGAAGATGATAAATATATTCTTAAAGATCTTTTATTCACACGAGGAGAGCCAATTGCAATATTAAAAAAATTAAAAACTACATATGGTACTAGTAAAATATTAGATGACTTAAATTTTTTATTTGAAACATTATCAAAAATATCAAATAAATATGGAGTTAAATTACAACTTGATCCCACTTTCCAACCTCACTTGAATTTATATGAAGGAATAGTTTTTCAACTAATAGGGGATAATGGTAAAAATAAAAGCGTTATCGCAAAAGGCGGAAGATATGATGAGTTAGTAAGATCATTTAGTCCTAATGAGAAAATATTTAATGGGATTGGATTTACAATTTCAGTTGACATTTTAAGAAATTTAATTAAGGAAGAAAAGACAGATAATAAAAGAATTTTATTGATGTTTGAAGATTCTTATTTGTTAGAAAAAGGTATGAATGAACAAAAAGAACAACAAAAAAGAGGAAACATTGCCGTCTTACATTTAAATCCATGTGATGACTTGGCTAAAGCCAATCAAATTATGAAAGAAAACAATTGTAGTGAGATTTTGTGGGTTAAATAAAACCTTTTAAAAGTTTATTTAAGTTTTAAAATTCAAATATTGTTCGGACAATACTCCTAATTAAACTTGATTAACAAGTTTTTAAGAAATAGTATTTAATATGTTTGATTTTTTTTAAATGGAAAAAGGCGAAATTCGTATTAATACCGAAAATATTTTCCCAATTATCAAGAAGGCAGTATATTCTGACCATGAAATCTTTTTAAGAGAACTTGTTAGTAATGGTGTTGACGCAATTAGTAAAAGAAGAATGGCCTCTATGGCTGGTGATTGCGAGAATACTGAGGAGGCTCAAGTAAAAATAACAATTAACCGTGAAAAAAATACGTTAACAATTTCCGATAATGGAATTGGAATGAATGATGAAGAAATTAAGAAGTACATAAATCAAGTTGCATTTTCTAGTGCTGAAGAATTCCTAACAAAATACAAAAAAGATAATGATGAATTCATAGGTCATTTTGGACTAGGTTTTTATTCAAGTTTCATGGTGGCAGATAGAGTTGATATATTAACTAAATCAGCCATTGGAGAATCAAAAGCTTTCAAATGGTCTTGTGATGGATCGCCAAATTTCACGTTAGAGGAATCTGAAAGAGAAACAATTGGTACAGATGTTATTCTTCACCTACTTGAAGAAGAAAAAGAGTTTATCGAGCCTGAAAGAATTAAATCACTAATAAAAAAATATTGTGATTTTATGCCAATAGATGTCTTATTGGAAGGAGAGACAATTAATAAGAAAAATCCTCCTTGGAGAAAACAACCTAGTGAATTAAAAGATGAAGATTATATTGAGTTATATAAATACCTTTATCCTTTCCAGGGAGATCCACTGTTATGGATTCATCTAAATACAGATTACCCATATGACATACAAGGAATTTTGTATTTTCCGAAGTTATCAGGTAGAGCTGATTGGGAAAAGGGAGAAATAAAACTATTTTGCAATCAAGTATTCGTAAGCGATTCAATTAAAGAGATAGTACCAAAATACCTTTTACCTCTAAGAGGAGTTATTGACTCTACAGATATACCTCTAAATGTTAGTAGAAGTGCATTACAAACAGATAGAAAAGTAAGGTCTATATCATCATTTATCTCAAAAAAAATCGCAAATAAACTGAAGGATTTGATAAAAAATTCTCCAGAATTTTATGCAGAAATTTGGGATTCAATCTCTGCTTTTATTAAAATTGGTGCTATCGAAGATGAAAAATTTGCTGATTTAGTTAATAACAGTATAATTTTCGAAACAATTTTAAACTCAGAGAAAGACGTAACTAAAGATATTAAAAATAAATCCCTCATCAAGTCCAATGATAAATATTTCACAACTCTCGCAAATTACAAAGAGCGAAATAAATTAACTGATTCTAAAAAAATAATTTATTGTTCAGATCTGATTGCGCAGTCTAGTGCATTAAATATCTGTTTATCTGATAATAAAGAAGTTATTAAATCAGATCCCTTAATTGACGCACAATTTCTTCCATGGTTGGAAAGTAAAAATGAAGATTATCAATTCCAAAGAGTAGATTCAGAAATAAATGAACTAGAAGATAAAGAATCTAAAGAAATTGTAGATAAGGATGGCAAATCAAATACAGATAATCTTAGAGATACGATAGTTAAGGCCCTTAACAATGAGAAAGTAACAGTTAAAGTGCAGTCACTTTCAAGTAAAGATGCTCCACCAGCGATGATCTTGCTTCCAGAACAAATGAGAAGAATTAATGATATGGGTGCTTACATGGAACAAAAGATGCCTGGCTTACCTGAATATCATGTGCTCTTAATTAACAAAGAACATCCACTTATTGTTGGTCTTAATAAAATTACTGGCAACAAAATAATTATTGATGAAAAAGATCCTATTGAGAGTCCATTAGCTTCTAAAATTGCTAATCATGTCTACGATATGGCTAAGCTTTCCGTTGGTGGATTAGATCAAGAACAGATAATTAATTTACAAAATAATAATGCCGAATTAATTTCAGAACTACTAAATTCAACAAATTGAGTCATGTGTTAGAATTTTTAAAGATATAACTCAATTAATATGTCAAGAGTTTGCGAACTAACAGGTGCAAAAGCTAATAACGGGATGGCATTGAGTCACTCACATATTCGTACAAAAAAATTGCAACAAGTTAATCTCCAAAAAAGGAGACTTTGGTGGGAAGAAGGAAAAAAATGGGTAAATATTAAAATTAGCACCAAAGCCCTTAAGTCTATACAAAAAGTAGGTTTAGATAAATTTGCCAAATTAAATGGGGTTGATTTAAAAAAATTCTAAATTTGATGAGAAATTTAGTTGTAAGTATATTTATATCTTTTATTTTTTTATTTAATTGTAATTCAGCAATCGCTTTTGACTTTGCTCCTGAAGTTGGAGATATTGCTCCAAACTTTCAATTAGAAGGTTTTAATAAAAACATAAAATCAAAAAATATTTGGGAATTAAATGATTTTAAAGGTAAGTGGCTTGTTATGTATTTTTATCCAAAGGACTTTACAGCAGGTTGCACTCTTGAAGCTAAAGGTTTTTCGGAATTAAAAAAAGATTTTTCAAAATATAATGCCGAAATTGTTGGTATTAGTGCTGATAATCAAGATTCTCATGAAAGTTTCTGCAGCGAGAAATCTATAAACTACACTTTATTATCCGATTCTGATGGAATTATTAGTAAAAAATATGGTTCGTGGATTCCTCCATTTTCTGATAGAAATACTTTTTTGATTTCTCCAAAAGGTGAAATTTCTTATAGATGGATAAGTGTTCTACCTATAAATCATGCCAAAGAAGTACTTAATGTACTAAAGAAAAAAATATAAATTTTGCACGAACTTTCATTTGGAACTTGGTTAATTCACATCTCTTCGGTCATTGAATGGATATTTACCATCTTTGTTATAAACAAAATTTCTAAATATAAAAAATACAATTTATTTTTTTGGTTAAGCTTAGCTATGGTTCCAAACTTAATAGGAGCTATGTGCGCTATTACCTGGCATATCTATGACAATCAAGAAAATCTATACGGTCTAGTATCACTTCAAGGAATATTTACATTTATAGGAAATTCAACATTAGCCTTAGCTGCTATAAAGATTTTTAGAGCAAAAGAGACTTATGAATGATTTATTTTTTAAATTTATAGAAAAATTAGGTTCTATTGATAACACATTATTGTTTGCAGTATCAATAATTCCATATGCAATATTTTTGTTTTACTTGTATAAAATCAAATCTGTTAATAATTTTGTAAAAACAGGATTTTCCTTAACTGTTTTATTCGTTTTCATAACTATATTGGTATCTATTTTCACACTAAATTACTATGATAAAACCCTTGTTGAGGTTGACTTCCTGCATGGTTTTGCAGAATCCTTTTTAACTCTTAGTGATTTTGTTATTTTATTTGGATTTATTAAGTTGTTAAATAACATAGAAGTAAACAACTCTTAAGACCTTTTACAATTTTGTGTTTTTTAGGTAAAAGTATTAGAGAATATATGAAAATAACGATTTTTTATGTTTACTACATTATTTGCAGCTGCAGATCCAGCAACTTTTTCTTGGTCTCCAAAGTGTGCCGTCGTAATGATTGCATGTAATGTTTTTGCTTATGCAATTGCTAGAGCAACAATAAGAAAACCTAATGAAGGTTTTGAAATACCCAATTCAAAATTCTATGGTGGTTTAAGTCACGCATCAGTTGTAGGTGCTAATTGCCTAGGTCATATTTTCGGAATTGGAGCAATCTTAGGATTAGCCTCACGAGGTGTTTTATAAAAATTTATTAAATATTTATTTATTAAATTTTTACTTATTTAACTTAAATTTCTCAACAATTTTATCTGCCATCTGATCAGGCATAAGTCCTAGTTTTTCTTTACTCTGATCAGGTGAAGCATGATCAACTAATACATCAGGTATACCTATTCTGTATACAGGAATGTTTATTTCATTATCGTTAAATAATTCAACTATTGCGGAACCAAATCCACCTACTAAGGTTCCCTCTTCCATGGTTACAACTTTTTGAATCCTACTTGCTAAAGGAATAATAAGATTTTTATCTAGAGGTTTAACAAATCTTGCATTAACAATGCATGTATTAATATTCATATTTTTTAAGATCTTTTCTGTTTCGATTGCTGATGCGACCATTGAACCATAAGCAATAATTAAAATATCTTCTCCTTCTTCAAGTATCTCAGCTTCGCCTATATTCAAAGGTTCCCAACCCTCATCCATTACAGCTACTCCTAGTCCAGAGCCTCTGGGTATTCTTAGAGCTGTAGGACCATTATGGTTTATTGAAGTTATTAACATTCTCTGTAATTCAGACTCATCCTTTGGTGCCATCAATACAAAATTAGGTATGGATCTCATATAACTGATATCGTACTGACCTTGGTGAGTAGGACCGTCAGCTCCAACTATGCCAGCTCTATCAAGTACAAATGATACAGGTAAATTTTGTATCCCTACATCATGTATTAATTGGTCGAATGCCCGTTGAAGAAAAGTACTATAAATAGCTACAACAGGTTTAAGACCATCACAAGACATTCCTGCCGCAAGAGTAACTGCATGTTGTTCTGCTATTCCTACATCGATATATTGATCAGGAATATTTTTTTGCAATATATCTAAACCAGTACCTGTAGCCATTGCAGCTGTGATACCCACGACTTTGCTATCTTGCTCACATATTTTTAATAAGGTTTGACCAAATATTTTACTATAACTAACAGGTTTAGGTTTCTTTGATGGAATAGATTTTCCAGTTGTAAGATCAAATGCAGACTGTGCATGATATCCAACCTGATCAGCTTCTGCATATGGGTAACCCTTACCTTTTGTTGTGACAACATGAACAAGTACAGGTCTTTTAAGTTTATGGGAAGCGTTAAAGGTCTTAACTAAGTTACCAATATCATGACCATCAATTGGACCCATATATGTAAATCCAAGTTCTTCAAAAACAGCTCCAACCTTAGGAACAGATAGACGTCTAACGCTTCCTTTAATATTTTTAAGTTCTTCTGGTATATCCTTACCAATTAAGGGAATATTTTTAACACTTTCTTGAACACTGTCGGACAAAAATTGCAATGGTGGACTTACTCTTACCTTATTTAAGTAAGATGAAAGTGCTCCAACCGGAGGTGAAATAGACATGTCATTATCATTCAGAACTACAACTAAAGGGGTATTTGGTAAGTGACCTGCATGATTTATAGCTTCTAATGCCATTCCTCCAGTTAGTGCTCCATCTCCAATAACAGCAACACATTTATAATTTTCACCTTTTCTATCTCTTGCTATTGCCATTCCTAAAGCAGCAGAAATAGAAGTACTTGCATGTCCAGCACCAAAATGATCAAATTTACTTTCACTTCTTTTTAGATATCCAGCGATTCCATTTTGTTGTCTTAGAGAATCAAATTGACTGAAACGTCCTGTAATTAATTTATGAGGGTAACCTTGATGTCCTACATCCCAAACAACTTTGTCAAAATCAAGATCAAGAGTTTGATATAAGGCCAATGTCAACTCAACTACACCTAATCCAGGACCAAGATGTCCTCCACTAGTAGATACTACCTGAAGATGTCTTTCTCTAATTTGACAAGCAATTTCCTCTAATTGTGAAACTGTTAAGCCATGAAGTTGATTTGGATGACTTAACTCACTTAAAAGCATTTAACAAAAATTGGTATCTATATAATTTAAAACGCCGAGGTGCAAAATGAGTATTTTTTTTTGAAATAGATCATGTAATGTTTTATTAGATTAATAATTAATGCTAAAAATATATATATGAATGATTATTTTAAAAAAATACTTCAAGCTGAAGTCTATGAAGTTGCAAAAAAAACTCCATTAGAAAAAGCTCATAATTTAAGTAATAGGCTTAACAATGAAGTTTTTCTAAAAAGAGAAGATCTTCAGGATGTATTTTCATTCAAAATAAGAGGTGCATATAACAAAATGAGTAAGCTCACTAATTCACAGCTTGCTCAGGGAGTAATTACTTCTAGTGCTGGCAATCATGCTCAAGGGGTTGCACTTAGTGCCCTTAAGTTAAATTGCCAAGCAACCATATTAATGCCCATTACCACACCTCTAGTAAAAGTTAATGCAGTAAAAAATTTAAAAGCAAAAGTTATTTTATATGGCGATAACTATGATGAAACTTACAAAGAGGCAATAAGGATTAGCCAAGAAAGAAATTTATGCTTTATTCATCCCTTTGATGATCCAGAAGTAATAGCAGGACAAGGAACTATAGCTATAGAACTTGAACAGCAGCTTAAGGAAAAACCTTATGCAATTTATATTGCTGTAGGTGGTGGTGGATTAATATCAGGAATATCTTTATACGTTAAAAAAATATGGCCTGAAGTAAAAATAATTGGTGTAGAACCAGAAGATGCTGACGCTATGACGAAATCTTTGGAAGAAGAAAAAATTGTGGAACTATCTTCTGTAGGTCAATTTGCAGATGGAGTGGCGGTTAAAAAAATTGGTAAAAATACTTTTGATATTGCTAGAAAATATATAGATAAGATGATTAGGGTTAATACTGACGAAATCTGTGCTGCCATAAAAGATGTTTTTGAGGATACTAGATCAATACTAGAGCCCGCAGGTGCCTTATCAATAGCGGGAATGAAAAAAGATATTTTAAATTCGAATCATTCAAATAAAAAAATGGTTGCGATTGCATGTGGTGCAAATATGAATTTTGAGAGGCTTAGATTTGTAGCAGAAAGAGCAGAACTTGGAGAGTGTAGAGAAGTAATGATGGCTGTTGAAATTCCTGAATGTGCTGGTAGTCTTATTGATTTTTGTAAGTTACTTGATAATAGAAATTTAACTGAATTTAGTTATAGGATGTCAAATTCTAAGAATGCACAGATCTTTGTTGGTGTTCAAGTCTATGGTTTAAATGATAAAAAAAATCTATTAAATGTATTTAGAAATTCTGAGTACTCATTTATTGACATCAGTGATGATGAATTATCTAAAAATCATCTCAGACATATGGTAGGTGGAAGATTACCTAGAGATTTTAAAGAGATGGAATATAGAAACTTTATTGAACTTTTATACAGATTTGAGTTTCCAGAAAGGCCTGGCGCATTAATAAACTTCTTAAATAATATGAAATCTAATTGGTCTATAAGCGTTTTTCACTACAGGAATTATGGAGCTGATGTAGGGAAAATTGTTATTGGAGTTTTAATCGATAAAAATGAGATTTTAGAGTGGAATAAATTTGTAAGAATTCTAGGCTATAAATTCTGGGATGAAACCCAAAACAATACATATAGATTATTCCTTGGTGCATCAGATTAAATTTAAGGTAAATTAGGAATGATTTCGGTAATTAAAATCAATCAGTCTGATCTAAATACCACCCCAATATCTGATATAGATCTAGTTACTAAAGTTGAAGCTGTTCTATATTTGAAAGGCAGACCAATAACAAAAAAGGATCTTTCAGAAATTACTAATTCTGATATAAACTCAATAAATGATGCAATTAAAGATTTAAAAAATAAATACTCTAATCCTAACTCAGCTATTGAATTAAATTCAGTTAATAACAGTTTTTCTCTCGAACTAAAATCTAGTCTTAATGAATTCGTTGATGATTTTCTTCCTTCTGATTTGAAAACATCCGAATTAAGGACATTGGCAACTATTGCGATCAAAAAAAAGATCCTGCAATCGGATCTTATACTTCTTCGAGGTTCAGGTGCTTATGATCATATTAAAGAATTATTAGAAAAGAAATTTATCGTCAAAAGGAAGCAAAAAGATGGTAGATCATATTGGCTATCATTATCAGAAAAGTTTTTCCAAACTTTTGCTGTAAGTAATGAATATCTTTCAAATATAGGAAGCGGTGACAATAAGCGGCAATAATAAGTAAATGTTAGGATGTATTAAATTACTAAAAGATAATGTTATCTGAGATTTTTGCAGTTCTGGGTCAAACTTTATCAATTTACTCTTTCATATTGATAATAAGAATTTTACTTACATGGTTTCCAGGTATTGATTGGAGTAACGGTGTTTTATCTGCATTAACTTCTATCACAGATCCTTATTTAAACATTTTTAGAGGTATTATTCCTCCAATAGGTGGATTTGATATTTCATCTTTGTTAGCTTTTTTACTTTTAAATGTTATTCAAAATTTAATAACAAATCTCCAGTATGCAAGCTTGGGTTATAGTTGAATTTATCTATCATCTCCAGAACCTCTTATCTTGCCTTTAGCAGCTCTTAATTTTAATTTTTCAAGGTTTTGTAATGCAACATCCTCTAAATTGAAATTTAATTCTGTACAAAGATTTGATAAATACCACAAAACATCTCCTAATTCTTTTTTAATACCTAATTTTGATTCGTTATCAAATATTCCATCTTTATCTCTTATAACCTTTTTCACCTTTTCTGCCACCTCACCAGCCTCTCCAACTAAACCAAGAGTTGGATAAATATTATTGGAACCTAAATCTGGATATTGTGCTGTTTCTCTAGCTTTTTTCTGATAAGTTTTAAAATCCATGACTTAAATAACTAACTTTGGGTATGTTAAATTTATTTATATCTAGCAATACTATCTATATATGTCGAATATTGATTTAAAAAGAAGAACAAAAATAGTAGCAACTATTGGCCCTGCAACTCAATCTGAAGAGATAATTACAAATTTAATTAAAGCTGGAGTAACAACATTCAGATTAAATTTCTCACATGGAGATCATAAAGATCATGCTGAGAGAATAAAAACCATAAGGGAGGTATCAAAAAAGTTAGATATAGATATTGGAATATTGCAAGATCTTCAAGGACCCAAAATACGATTAGGGCGCTTTAAAGATGGGCCAGTAAAAGTTAAAAAAGGAGATAAATTCACACTTACATCAAATGAAGTCGAATGTACAAATACTATTGCAAATGTAACCTACGACAAACTTTCTCAAGAAGTTAGCGAAGGGAAAAGAATACTTTTAGATGATGGAAAAATAGAAATGATTGTAGAAAAAGTTGATACAAAAGCTAATAATTTGGAGTGCATGGTAACTGTTGGAGGCGTTCTTTCAAACAATAAAGGTGTAAATTTTCCGGATGTTCAATTATCAGTAAAAGCATTAACAGAAAAAGATAAAAAGGATTTAATATTCGGTTTATCTGAAGGAGTTGATTGGATAGCACTGAGTTTCGTAAGAAATCCATCCGATATAAATGAGATAAAAGACTTAATAAACAAAAATGGACATTCAATTCCTGTAGTCGCAAAAATAGAAAAATTTGAAGCAATTGATCAGATCGATACAGTATTACCCTTATGTGATGGAGTTATGGTTGCAAGAGGTGATTTGGGAGTAGAAATGCCTGCTGAAGAAGTTCCTCTTTTACAAAAGGAGTTGATAAGAAAAGCTAATTCATTAGGCATCCCAATAATTACAGCGACTCAAATGCTTGATTCTATGGCTTCTAACCCAAGACCAACTAGGGCCGAAGTTAGTGACGTTGCAAATGCAATTCTGGATGGTACGGATGCTGTAATGCTTTCAAACGAAACTGCAGTGGGCGATTATCCTGTAGAGGCAGTTGAGACGATGGCAACTATAGCGAGAAGAATTGAAAGGGATTATCCACTTAAGGCTATTGAAAGCCACTTACCCAGTACGATCCCAAATGCTATTAGCGCAGCAGTAAGTAATATAGCTAGACAACTTGATGCAGGAGCTATAATCCCATTAACTAAATCAGGTTCTACCGCTCGAAATGTAAGTAAGTTCAGACCACCCACACCTATCTTGGCAACCACTACGGAAAGAAGTGTAGCGAGAAGATTACAACTTGTTTGGGGTGTTACTCCAATAGTAGTTAAAAATGATGAAAGAACAGCAAAAACTTTTAGTTTAGCTATGCAAATAGCTCAAGAGATGGGGATTTTAAATCAAGGAGATTTAGTAGTTCAAACCGCTGGTACATTAACTGGAATAAGCGGCTCTACTGATTTAATAAAAGTCGGTTTAGTTAGAAAGATTGTATCAAGAGGAATTTCAATAGGGGAAATCGGTGTTACAGGTAAAGCAAGAATAATTAAAAATAATCTTGATATATCCTTAATTTGCCCAGGAGAAATAATATTTGTTCCGAAGGAATTAATGAAAAATATTCCACTTAGTAAAAATATTGCCGGCATTGTTACGAACCAAAATGTAAATGATGTTTATGCTTTTTTTAACAATAATAATAAAAAGATTTCTACAATTTGTAATTTAGAAAATATGGAAAATCATCAAATCTGTAATGGCGATCTTATTACACTCCAGCTTAATGAAGGTGTTATATACATGGGACAAATTGAAGATGATGATGCAATAGATAAATATAAATATGTCTAGGAATATTTCAATAAAAGAAGCCTTAGGCATGGCGACAAAAACTTTAGTTTCGAACAAATTGAGAAGTTCGTTAACAATGCTTGGGATAATCATAGGAAATGCCTCAGTTATTACACTTGTTGGACTTGGTAGAGGTGCTCAAACATTAGCAAAAAACCAATTAAGTAATTTAGGTGCAAATGTTTTATTCATTGTTCCAGGAAATAATGACACAAGAAGAAGAGGTATTTCATTTCCTAAAAACCTTGTTTTAGAAGATGCAATAGCAATAAGCAATCAAGTACCAACAGTTAAAAAAGTAGCTCCTCAAATCTCTGCTAACGAAATAGTGCAATCAATTTCTAAAAGTTTAAATATATCAATTGCTGGAGTTACTCCTGAATTTCTTGATGTAAGAAGCTTTGAAGTAGATAAGGGTAGATTTTTATCAAAAAGTGATGTTCAAAGTGCAAGAAGTTATGTTGTGATAGGTCCTGATCTTAAAGACGAATTTTTCAAAGATAAATCTTCAACACTTGGAAAAAAAATCAGAATTAAGGACCATAATTACGAAATTATCGGAATATTAAAACCTAAAGGTGCCGTATTTGGAAGTAATCAAGACAAAAATGCTTATATTCCATTAACCACTATGGTCAATAGGATTACAGGGAAGGACCCAACATATGGAGTAAGTTTAAGCTTCATTAGTGTTGAAGCGATAAATAAAAATGCAACTAGTGCCGCTAAATTTCAGATTACTAACTTATTAAGGCAAAGACATAAAATAATCAGAGATGATGATTTTGCAGTTAGATCACAAGAAGATGCGCTGAATATAGTAACCAACATAACAAGTGGACTTACATTTTTATTGGCTGGTATTGGGGCCGTATCATTAGTGGTTGGAGGCATAGGAATCATGAATATTATGCTCGTTTCTGTAAGCGAAAGGACTGAAGAGATTGGGCTTAGAAAAGCAATAGGAGCTAAACAGTCGGATATATTAATTCAATTTTTAATTGAGGCATTGATTTTATCTACAATTGGAGGATTAATTGGAACAACAACGGGATTATCAGGTGTTTTTCTTTTATCTCTGATAACACCACTTCCTGCATCGGTAGGAATTACAACTACTTTTTCCACCATGATCATTTCAGGTTCAATAGGTTTAATCTTTGGCGTTTTACCTGCAAAAAGGGCTTCTAAATTAGATCCAATTGTTGCATTAAGAAGTTTATAAATAGAATTTAAAATAATGCTCAATTTTTATAAATTAATTGAGATTCTGGTGAGTCTTCAATCACTTGTAATAACATCAATATTATCTGTTTATATTCCACTACCTTTTATCTATAAATCTAGTAATAATCTTGAGTTACCTATTACATGGCAAATTCCAACCATAATTTTATTAACACTTATATTTCATAAAAAAGTTGTTTTCATAGCATTTTCTATGTACATAATTTTGGGATTATTTATATTTCCTGTCTTTCATCAAGGAGGGTCAATAGGTTATTTGCTTACTCCAAATTTTGGATATTTATTAGGTTATTATCCATTAATCAAAATAATTGATAATTTAAATAATAGAAATAAACTAAAAGTTAGTAACTTTTTAAAAAATGGCTTTATAGCAATAGTTACTATGCATTTAACTGGAATATTTTACAACTTCATACAAATAATATTCTACAGTCAATATAATTTATTTTTATATAATTTAGGAAAATACTCATTAGGTAAGATTGGATATCATTTTTTAATGCTTTTTCCACTTTTACTACTTATTAAACCTGTAGAAAGTTTAAAACATAACAAATAATGATTAATAAAATACAAACAAAATTATATTATTTATCATTAAGTATTTTTATAGTTCTAATAGATCAATTTACCAAATATCTAATTTCTTATAATAATAAATTAATTATAAATAAGGATTTTCTTTTATTTAAATTAGATTTTGTAAAAAATTACGGGGCAGCATTTAATATATTTAGTGGTAGTAGAATATTTTTATCTTTAATAAGTATTATTTTTTCACTTTTACTTATTTATTTAATATTTAGGAAAAATACTTTTAACTTATTTGATCTATATGCTTATAGCTTTATTCTTGGTGGAACTATTGGTAACGGTATAGATAGGATATATAAGGGTTTTGTTGTTGATTTTATAAATTTAAATATTATAAATTTTCCAGTATTTAATATTGCTGATATTTCTATTAATATTGGATTTATTTTTTTACTGTATAACATATTTAAAAATAATAGGTAAAATGAATTACTTGAAAATAAAGTATATAAAGTATGTAGTATTAATATTATTTCTATATATTTTAATTTCCATATTTATAAGAATAGTAAATATTTATACGCTTTTATTTTTAATAATAATAATTTATATCTTTTATAAATTTGATAAAAAATTATTTAAAAAAATAGTTTATAAAGTTATATATAAAAATAATAAAAATAACCTTTTATTAAAAAATACATATGGTGCTGCCAAGATAAGTTTGGAAGGTGTTGAGAAAATTAATAAAAAAATTAACGATAAAGTAAAAGTTGAAATGTTGAATTACCAAAAAAATAAACTAGAGTCCCAGTTAAATACAGGAGATTATAAAGTTACTCTTTTTGGAGCAGGTTCCTCAGGAAAAACATCTATAGCAAGATCATTATTGAAAAATATTGTCGGACAAACATCAGCAAAAATAGGTACAACTAAGCATATTAATAGCTATAAAATTCGTATCCCAATCTTAAAAAGGAACATTAATATAGTTGATACTCCTGGTTTATTCGAACCATCTAAACTAGGAGAAGAAAGAGAAAAAGCAACAATCATACAAGCATCAAATTCTGACTTAGTTCTTTTTGTGTTAGATCAGGACATAAATAAATACGAAAACTATTTAATAAAAGAATTATTAAAATTAAGGAAAAAAATAATAATAGTTCTAAATAAATGTGATTTGAGGTCAAGAGATGAAAATAACCTTATCAAAGAAAATATAATTTCTATAACCTCAGCTAAAAAAAATAAAATTTCAGTTGTTCAAACAATTGCAGTCACTCAAAATTCTCCCTATACAAAATCAAATGCTTTAAATTTAGTTCCAGAGGTAGGAAGTTTATTTAGAGAAATAATTGAAACGCTCGATAATAATGGTGAAGAGTTATTAGCTGATAATATTCTTTTTCGCTCAAATAAGTTAGGTATTAAAAGTAAAAATTTCGTTCAAGAACAAAGATATTTAATGTCAAATAAAGTTATTAATAAATACATGTGGATAACAGGAGGAGTGATACTAGTTAATCCACTACCTGCTGTTGATTTCCTTACTACTACCTCTGTAAATCTTCAAATGATAATGGAATTATCAAAAATATATGAAATAAAGCTTACAAAAAAAGATGCAAAAGATTTAGCGACATCATTGCTAAGCGCATTGGCTAAACAAGGAATATTAAAAGGAGGTCTCGCCATTCTTTCTCCTGCTCTTGCTACAAGCTTGACTAAAATAATATTATCTAAATCTATACAGTCAGTTACAGTAGGCTGGTTAATAAGAATAGTAGGATTAAGTTTGATTGAATATTTTAAAAATGGCCAAGATTGGGGTGATGGAGGAATTCAAGAAGTGGTAGATAAGATCTATAGAATAAGTAAAAGAGAAGATATTTTAAACAACTTCGTAAAAGAAGCTATTTCAAAAATTGCAATGAAAAAGCATTTTAAATCAAAAAAAAGTTTGCCTCCATTTACTATGTAATATTGGATAATTGATCATTTAGATATGTTCTAAAATCAAAGATAGTTATTAAGAGTAAATAACCAATACAAATAACTATAGATATAAACCCCGTTACTATTGCAATAATTTTTGATCTACCCATATTCATTAGTTAAGCATCTAAAAGTCTCAAAAGTTCTTCAATATGAGATTCTTTTGTATTGTAATTTCCCATGACAACCCGTAAAAAATATTTACCTTTAAATTTTGGTCTAGAAAGCATAAAGTTATTGTTAATTAGTTCATTAACTTTAGTTTGAGTCCATACATCAGAGTCTTTTGGCTCAAGTTTTTTTGGCAAGAATGAAACAATATGAAGTGGACCTGAATATATATCAAATTTATTTTTACTAATATTTTTAATAAAAAAATCTTTTCTTTTAATTGATGATTTTAATATATTTTCTATTCCTTTCAGACCTAAAAAACGTAACCCTAGCCATAGTTTGATGATTTCTGCAGGTCTAGAACCTTGTATGCCTATTTCCCCTCTGTTGATGATATCTTCTTTAGATGATAGGTAGGGAAGTCCAGTAGAAAATGTATTTTCTAAAGTACTCATTTCTGAAACTAATAACAAAGATGATGTCTTTGTAATGCCTATTATTTTTTGCGGATTTATTGTTATGGAATTAGCCTGATTAATATTATTTAAACCTTCTATTGGAATAGAAGTTATAGCAAAAATTCCTCCAATGGAGCCATCGATATGAAGCCATATATTTCTTTCTTTGCATATTTGACTTATGTCTTTAATAGGATCAATTGCACCTCTGACAGTTGTGCCTAGCGTGGCAACAATAGCGAATATTTTTTTATTATCAATAAAACATTTATCAATAGTTTTTCTAAGATATTGCATATCAATACTACCGTTATTATCAGTTTTAATCCTGATAAGATTTGCTTCATCAAGACCCATTATTCTTGTACATTTGATAAAAGAGGAATGAGCATCTTCACTAACAAGTAATACAGAATTGGGATCTGAGCCTAATCCAGAATTATGTCTAGCTGCTATTAGTGCATTCAAATTACTTAGAGTACCTCCGCTAGCTGCTATGCCTCCTGAAGAATCATTAAAACCTATTTTCTTTGCAAACCATTTACATAATGATTCCTCAAGCAAAGTAATACTTGGAGATAACTCGTAAGCAAGAAGATTATTATTTAAACCAGCAGCAATTAAATCGCCTAAAATAGAAAAAATCAAAGGTGGGGGATCAAGATGAGCTAAAGAGCCGGGATGAACTGGATTAAAAGAATTATTTAGAAGGGATTGAATATCAGAAAACAAATCTTCTGTAGAATTACCATCCTCATGAGGCATTAAGCACTTGAAATTCTCATCAAATGGTAATGGACCATATTTATCGGCTTTAGAGAACCAGTCACAAAGAATTTGAGTTGTTTTATTTAGGAGAGTAATTAAGTTATCGTTAGTCCCTAAATACGAAGGGAAGTATATATCTTTTTTATTAATTAAATCTTCAGTCATCAGATAAGATATCTATTAATAAGTTTATTCTTAATATTGGTAAATGAGGTATATTTTTGAAAATGTAAATAGTAATTATGATGAACAGCAAGTACTAAATACTTCAAAATACAACAGATGGATGAAATCAATTTTAAGAAGATCAGAAGAAATTGGAAAAGTTGAGTTACCAATCTGTTCAATAATTTTAGATGAGAGAGGAAGATGTATTGGAAGAGGGGTTAATAGGAGAAATATAAATAATGATCCATTAGGTCATGCTGAAATTATGGCACTAAGGCAGGCATCTTTAATAAAAAATGATTGGAGATTTAATGAATGTATTATCATCACAAATTTAGAACCATGTACCATGTGTGCATCGGCACTTATACAAGCAAGGATGGGTAAAGTTGTTTTTGGGGCCTACGATATGAAAAGAGGTGGATTAGGCGGCTCAATTGACTTATCGAAGCATAAAAGTTCTCATCACAAAATGGAAATCGTAGGGGGTATTTTAGAAGACGAATGCAGTAATATTTTACAATTATGGTTTAAAAAGTTGAGGACTCAAAAATAGAATATTTTTTTAATTCAGTATCAAATAAGTTTAATAATCTATCTACATTCTCCTCACTTGAGTTAAAGCCCATTAATCCTATGCGCCAAACCTTACCAGACAATTCTCCAAGTCCATTTCCTATTTCTATTCCAAAGTTTCTTAAAAGATGATTTCTAAAACCATCTCCATCTACTGCAGGTGGGATCTTAACTGTTGTAAGAGTTGGCAATCGATAATCTTCTGATACATGTAATTCCATTCCTAGACTTTCTAAACCTTTCCAAAGTTTCTTTGCATTAGTATTATGTCTATACCAAACATTCTCTAAACCTTCATTTGCAATTAATCGTAAACCTTCTCGAATAGCAAAATTCATATTTACAGGGGCAGTATGATGATAAACGCGATCAGAACCCCAATATTTATTTAAAAGAGATAAATCTAAATACCAGTTAGGAACTTTTGTTTTTCTTGAACTTAGTTTATCTTCAGCTCTTTTATTCATTGTAAAAGGACTTAGTCCAGGCGGACAGCTTAATCCTTTCTGGCTACAACTATACGCTAAATCTATTTTCCATTCATCTATCAATAGTTCTAGAGCCCCAAGGGAAGTAACTGCGTCAACTAAAAACAAGCAGTTATTTTTTCTACATATATCACCAATTCCATTAAGAGGTTGTAAAACCCCACTTGATGTTTCAGCATGAACAATAGCAAAAATTGCTGGTTTGTTAGTTTCTATTTCATACTTGATTTCTTCATAAGAAAAGGATTCACCCCACGGTTTTTCAATAACAGATACATCTGCTTTATATCTTTTTGCCATATCAACAAGTCTGTCTCCAAAATATCCTTTTTTAGCGATAAGAATTTTTTCTCCTTCCTCTATAAAATTAGCTATTGATGCTTCCATAGCTGCACTTCCAGTACCACTCATTGGAAGAGTCAGACGATTATTACATTGCCAGGTATATCTTAGAAGTTGTTGAACATCAGACATCAATGAAATATATGCTTCATCTAAGTGACCAATAGGATTCAAAGAAAGAGCGCTTAAGACTTCTGGATGCGCGTTTGAAGGACCAGGACCTAATAAAAGTCTAGAGGGAACATAAGTCTTTGAGAAATGAGATAAATTCTCTTCATTTAAAGCCGAAATAATTTTTGCTTCTGTCAAAGAATTAAATTCAATTACTCTTAAATTAATCTAATATCGCCACATAAGCGATATTTATTTAAAGAAATTAATTCAATTTAAATATTTAGGTAAACAATTATTAAACATATGACTTGAAACACTAAAAGAAGACATCAAGTCTTAAAAAAGTTACCGTTGATACATAACAAGAATCATCAAGTTATTAATTTCATATAAGGTATTACAAAACTATGTCTAAATCTCCTCAAGATGTTTTAAGTCAAATTAAAGACGAAGGAATTGAACTCATCGATTTAAAATTCACTGATATTCATGGAAAATGGCAACATTTAACTCTTACATCAGACATGATAGAGGAGGATTCTTTTACAGAAGGTTTGGCATTTGATGGCTCATCAATAAGAGGTTGGAAAGCAATTAATGCCTCGGATATGTCAATGGTTCCCGATGCAAGTACAGCTTGGATAGATCCTTTTTATAAACATAAAACTTTAAGTATGATTTGTTCTATTCAAGAGCCAAGAAGCGGGGAACCTTATGATAGGTGTCCAAGAGCTTTAGCTCAAAAGGCATTAAAATATTTAGACTCGACTGGTATAGCAGATACTGCATTTTTTGGACCAGAACCAGAATTCTTTTTATTTGATGATGTTAGATATGACTCTAAAGAAGGAGGTTGTTTTTATAGTGTAGATACTATTGAAGCTCCATGGAATACAGGGAGAATTGAAGAAGGTGGAAACTTAGGATACAAAATACAATATAAAGAAGGATATTTTCCAGTAGCTCCAAATGATACTGCGCAAGATATCAGATCTGAGATGCTTCTTCTTATGGGTGAATTAGGTATCCCCACTGAAAAACATCACCATGAAGTTGCGGGTGCCGGCCAACACGAGCTTGGAATGAAATTTGATTCGTTAATAAATGCTGCTGATAACGTTATGACTTATAAATACGTTGTCAGAAATGTCGCAAAAAAATATGGAAAAACAGCAACATTTATGCCCAAACCTGTTTTTAACGACAACGGAACAGGAATGCATGTTCACCAAAGTTTATGGAAGAGTGGACAGCCATTATTCTTTGGTGAAGGATCATATGCAAATTTATCTCAAACAGCAAGATGGTACATCGGAGGCATACTTAAACATGCACCATCATTCTTAGCATTTACTAACCCAACCACTAATAGTTATAAGCGGTTGGTACCAGGATTCGAAGCCCCTGTAAATCTAGTTTATTCTGAGGGTAATAGATCAGCTGCGGTAAGAATACCATTAACAGGACCAAGCCCCAAAGCCAAAAGATTAGAATTCAGATCAGGTGACGCACTTGCAAATCCTTACTTAGCATTCTCTGTAATGATGCTTGCTGGTATTGATGGAATTAAAAATCAAATTGATCCTGGTGATGGAGTAGATGTAGATTTATTTGAACTTCCAGCTGATGAACTTGCAAAAATTGATACAGTACCTTCATCTCTAAATGACTCACTTAATGCGCTAAAAGCAGATAAGGATTATCTATTAGCTGGTGGAGTATTTACTGAAGATTTTATTGATAACTTTATCGATATAAAATACGAAGAGGTACAACAACTAAGACAAAGGCCTCATCCACATGAATTCTTCATGTATTACGATGCATAATTAAAAGAAACCTATAGTTTAAATTAATCAATTTGAGAAATATCACAAAATATTCTCAAATTGAATTTTTTTTTGTTGGAATATATATATATAAATCGAAAAATGGCTAGGGAATCTATCTCAAAAATTGCATATAAAACTCTGCAACAAAGTAAAAGTATTGCGGGTTTCGCTCACAAGCAGATTAGTTCAAGATTAATGAATTTTGTTCTTCCCGATTCAAAACTTGAAAATTTTAATATAGATAAAGATCTTCTTATGCAAATCCAAAATTCAATGGATATCTTAAGAGAAGAAGATTGGAATGATGCAGAAAAAAATATATATCCAAAAAAATTATTGTTTGACGAACCATGGCTTAGATATCTAACTCAATATCCTAAAATTTGGCTTGATATGCCTAATACATGGGATAGACGCAGAAAACAAAACTTTGATGATCTTCCAAAATCAATTGAAAAAGATAATTATCCTCAATATTACTTGAGAAATTTTCATCATCAAACAGATGGTTATTTATCAGATTTTTCAGCTAGCATTTATGACCTACAAGTTGAGATACTTTTCAATGGTAGTGCTGACTCAATGAGGAGAAGAATAATTAAGCCAATAAAAGAAGGACTTGAAATTTTTAGAGATAGAAAAAAAAGTTCTATAAAAATACTTGATGTGGCTACAGGATCAGGAAGAACATTAAAACAATTAAGAGCAGCATTTCCTAAAGAAAAAATTACAGGCTTTGATTTATCTGATTCATACTTAAAAGAGGCAAGTAGATATATTTCAGATTTAGATGGTGATTTAATTCAGTTGATAAAAGGTAACGCTGAGGAATTACCTTTTGAAAATGATAGTTTTCAATGCATTTCTTGTGTTTACCTATTTCATGAATTACCCAGAACAATTAGAGCTAAAGTATTAAATGAATTTTTTAGAGTTCTTGAACCTGGCGGAATATTAGTATTAGCTGATTCAATTCAAATAAGTGATTCACCTGACTTTACATCCATAATGGAAAGCTTCTATAAATCTTTTCATGAGCCTTTTTATTGTGATTACATAAAAGAGGATATAGATTCTAAAATTGAAGATGTAGGGTTTAAAGATGTAAAATCAAATTCCTTTTTTATGACCAAAGTATGGTCTGCTGTAAAGTAAAAAGAAAAATTCGTATGACCTATTGGGATAAAGATACTATTCAGCTTGTTCAAAGTCTTAATGACAAATTAAAGATTGATCATTCTAAATGGCATAAAGATAAAGGAAATAAATATAAACGAGCTGCAGAACTAATTGCGTCTGGATTATGCCATTTAATTATTTCTAGCAATGACAAGGAAACTATTGAATATATAGAAGAAAGTGTTAAATGGTTAAAAGAAATAAACGTAGATCAACCTTGTCCTAGTAAAAATCATCTTTTTAAAGCCAACTGAAGCCTATTACCTTTACTACTCCATCTAATATCATCAAAACATTCATTAATAATGTATAAGCCACGACCATTTATACTACTTATTTTTTTTGGTAATTTGTAGTCTCTTTTTTTTATTTCTAAACCATTACCTTGATCTTGAATTTGCCAAACACACCAATTAGGTGTAATTATTCTCCTTACTCTAATATTTTTTTTAGGATCTAATTTATTTCCATGTTTTACTGCGTTAACTAGAGCTTCATGTAAACCAAGTTTTATAAGATAGCTTGATTGAGAATTTTTAATAGGTTCTAATAATTGATCGACAAATTCATTTAACTGTAATGATGATTCGAATTCGTAGTTTGACCAGTTAATTTTTGGTCTTTTAAAAAATCTTTTTAAAATATTTTTGCCCCGGAATAAGGACATAATAATATTTTTACACTGTCTTAATTTTAACTTATTAAATACCTTAATTTAAAGAATATTATTATGTCTCTTTGAAATAGCAGGATGCCGTAGGATGGAGTCCATAAGTCTTACTCCTCTTAGTTGATTTATTAAAGGCATATGTCCATCAGGAGCATCCAATGTCCAGCAAAAAGATCCAGGATATCTAGTCCATAAGCCCTCTTTTTTCCACCCTATTTTCGGCCACATTAATTCATATTTTTTCCCTACTGATTTTAATATCTTTGCTTGAATTGAAAATCCAAATCTACCAGTAGAATAAATAGTCCATAATCTATCCATTGTTTCTAGATCTTTACCTGACATATTTTTAACTTCACTGTAGAAAACATATCCTCGTTTTTCAGCTAATTTTCCAGCTAATTTTCGTAGGTAGGAACTTGTTAATCTATCTGCATCTTCAAATTTTTGCTCAACTAACATCAATTGCAAATCTTCATAATTAATATCATTATCTGAATATGTATTAAACCAATTATTGAATTTTGAGTTTTCAAAGAATTCTGGCTTAAATTTTTTTAAAACTTGCAATATCCATCCAGCAGCCCAGTCATCTCCTTCTCTATCAAACATATCAAACAGTGATGGACCAAGATTAAAAATATTTTCGACTTCAGATTCTATTTGAGTTAATGAATTTATTCTTTTTCTTTGATTGGATTCTACAAATTTTTTTATAAGATCTAATGTAGCATTATTATGGTTATCCTGTTCTTTGTTATTCATTTTAAAAATCAATCTAAAAAAATAAAAACTATCCATGTATTTCAAAAGAAAAGAACTAGAGAAATTTAGATGTTTTAAAGGACCACTTATAGATGTTAGGAGCCCGAGTGAATATTATAAAGGACACATGCCTAATTCTATTAATATTCCACTATTTGATGATGATGAGAGATCTATAATTGGTACAATTTACAAAAAAGAAGGTAGAAAAAAAGCTGTCATAGAGGGATTAAAATTTTTTGAAAAAAAAATGGAATTGCTTCTTGATAATTTATTCAAGAGTATTGAGTCGCATACAACTATTCCTAATAAAAATAATGAATTATTTATCAGGATATATTGCTCTAGAGGAGGAATGCGTTCACAAAGTATTGGATGGTTACTAGATAAATTTAAATTAAATATAGTTTCACTTAATGGCGGATACAAAATATATAGAAGATGGGTATTAGATAGTTTTTCAAATAAGTTGAATTTAGTAGTTATTGGCGGAAAAACAGGAACAGGTAAGACAAGATTATTATCATTACTTGATAAATATCAATATCAAACTATTGATCTTGAAGGATTTGCTTGTCATAGAGGAAGTACATTTGGAGGTTTAGGAATGAAAAAACAACCTTCAAATGAACAATTTGAAAATATAATTGCAGAAAAATTAAATTCTTTTAAATGTTCTAATAATATTTTTGTAGAAGCTGAAAGTGCAAATATAGGTAAATGTAAAATTCCTCATGAATTCTTCAATCAAATAAAAACCTCAAGGAGGATTGAAATTATAAGGAGTAAATCTAATAGGTTAGATGAGTTAATAGATACTTATAGTGTATTTAAAAAAGAGGAACTCCAAGAATCAGTACTAAGGATAAAAAAAAGACTAGGACCGCAAAGAACAAAAATAGCTCTTGAATCAATTCATAATGAGAAATGGGACTTAGTTTGCAGATCAGTTTTAGATTATTACGATAAGTGTTATGAATATGAAAAGGTTGGCAAAACTAATATAACGACAATAGATTTAACTGATAAAAAATATGATGAAAGTATCCTAGAGTTAATAAATAATGTTTTATAATTACTTAAACGAATATGTAAAATATATCCTAAGATAAAAAACTATGAATCGAACATTATGACAACAAATAAAACTGCAAAAATACAATTTTATGAGGGAACTGATGAACCAGTAGTGCCTGAAATAAGACTGACTAGGAGTAAAGATGGTACCACCGGTCAAGCATTATTTTTGTTTGAAAAACCTCAGGCATTATCTTCAATAACAGACGGTGAAATCACAGGTATGCGGATGATAGATTCCGAAGGTGAAATATTAACTAGAGAAGTTAAAGTAAAGTTTGTTGATGGAGAACCAATATTTTTAGAAGCGGTTTATATTTGGAAGAACACACCAGACTTTGACAGATTTATGAGATTTGCAAATAGTTATGCCAAATCAAATGGATTAGGATATTCTGAAAAGAAGTAGAATATCATGAAAATTGAATAGTTCATCATATTTCAAGCTAGTAGTAATATTAATCACTTTATTAATAGTATGGACTTTAAGGGATTTTCTCCTACTGATAATTTGTTCTTTAGTAATTTCAAATATTGTATGTAATTTATCTAATCAAATCCAAAAAGGATTGAAAATTCCTCGATCGATTTCTTTGTTTATTGTCTTAGCCGTCATTTCAGTAATAATATTTACTATTTTTATTCTTGTATTACCTCCGTTTATAAAAGAATTCAATGAAATACTTGTTGACATTCCAAATGGTTTATCAAAAATAAATATATTGATCAATACAAATCTGAATAAATTTAATAGCTTATTTTATGGTGAACAATCAGAAAATGTTATAGACATATTCAGTTTAATAAATAATGTAGTTACCATTCCAGATGTCTCAACTATTGCAAAAGCTATTCAAGAAAGTTTTAAGAATTTAATTAATATTGCAGGGAATCTTGGTTCAGGTCTTTTGAGAATAATGTTCGTATTAGCAGTGAGTTTGATGATTTCTATTGAACCAAAACAATATAAAGAAAATGTACTTCTATTAATACCAAAAAATTACCGTAATAAATTTAGAAATATTCTGGAAAAATGCAATATTGCATTAGCAAATTGGACCTTTTCTATGGTCATAAGCTCATTATCAGTAGGTTTGTTATCTTTGATAGTTTTATCTATATTAGATGTCAAATACGTTGTCTCAAATGCTTTAATTGCCATGATTCTGAATATAATTCCGAATATAGGTCCAGTTATTAGTGGTATATTTCCAATCTCAATTGCACTACTAGATAATTTTTGGAAACCACTGGCAGTTTTAGGGTCATATGTAATCATTCAAAATATTGAAAGCTATATCATAATGCCATCTATAATGAAGAAAAAAGCAAACCTACTTCCTGGTTTGACTTTAATATCACAATTTGGATTTACCTTCATTTTTGGTCCATTAGGATTAATACTATCTCTTCCATTAGCTGTAGTAATACAGGTTTTAATAAAAGAATCATTTAAAGATATTTAAAAACTACTTAATTAATTTTTTATATAAATATGGGTATGAAAAAAGAATAAAGATAGCTAAGGGATGTTTACCTATAGCAAAATATAGAGAACTAAAAGTAAAATGATCAAATAATATTCTTAGTTCAGTAGAAAGATCTATTAAAACTAAAGAAAATAAAATTATCAAATAGTAATTCAATTTCATAAAATGAGAAACTTGAGCTCAGTCTTTAAGCAACAAAGATGGAGCCAATAAAATACTTGAATAACTTCCAACAATAATTCCTAATGATAAGGCCAAAGAAAACCAAAATAGCGAGTAAGATCCAAACAAAATTATGCTTAATAAAGGGATAAGGGTTGTAATACTGGTAAAAGTTGTTCTTCTAAATGATTCGTTTACTGATAATTGAATAGTTTCGTTATAGCCTTCATCATTTGATTTAAAATTCTCGCGAATTCTATCAAAAATAACAACAGTATCATTTACAGAATAACCAGCAATAGTTAACAAGGATACCGCAAATAAACTATTTACCTCAACAGATAATATAATCCCCAACCAGGAAAATATACCGAAAACAATTAATAAATCATGGAATAAAGCTAATAATGCAAATAATGCATATTTTTTATCAAACCTAATAGTTATATATAAAGATATTGCAAATAAAGAAACCAACAATGAAGTAACACAATTGGTAAGTAATCTTTTCCCAAGCTTTGGACCTATTAATCTTGAATCCTTACTCTCATAATTTAGAGGTCCAATAATATTATCAAGATTAGTAATTAGATTATTTGATTCTTCGATACTCAAAAAAGGTGTTCTAATTGAAATTAATTTATTATTATTTTGGAATTGTAATTTAATACTATTTATAAAGTTTTTATTACTAGAGATCTCTTTTAAATTTTCTAAAACTGAATCAGGGGAAAGATTAGAACATTCTTCTTCACAAACTCTTTCTATTCTTAGTTCATTTCCTCCAACAAAATCCATCCCTAAATTTATAGGTTTCTTATAAGAAGTATTAAAAGTTGAATATAAAATTCCTAAAAGACTTAACAAAATAAGAAAAGTTGAAAAACTAATTATCTTTCTTTTATTTTTTATTAGTTCAAGATTGTATTTCATGGAAAATTAGAAACAAAAAATTTAATTTGAAAAATTATTCTTGGGTAGATAGAGATTTTTTTGTCTTAAAGATTGATATGTTGTAAAAAATCGCAAAATAGTTTTAGAACAATTTAATGAGGTAAACAAGCTTATTAGAACTCCAATACCTAATGTTGCCGCAAAACCTTTAACAAAATTTGTTCCTAATAAAAACAATACAAAACAACTTAGAAGAGTTGTAATATGACCATCAACTATAGATGAATTCGCTCTTTGAAAACCGCTATCAATAGATCTTGTAAGAGTATTACCGTCATATAATTCTTCTCTAATTCTCTCAAATATTAGAATATTTGCATCAACAGCCATACCAATGCTAAGTATAAGCCCAGATATTCCAGGTAAAGTCAAAGTTACAGGAATTAAAGAATATAGGGCTAAGTTAAAGAAACCATAAAGTACTAGAGATAGAACTGAAACGAAACCTAGAATTCTATAATTAAAAATCATAAATATACCAACAAAAATTAATCCACTAATAGCTGCATAAAGACTTTTTAAAATATTTTTGGATCCCAAGAGAGCCCCTATAGTGTTAGATTCTACTATTTCAATTGGCAATGGCAATGAGCCTCCTTTAAGTTGAACTTCTAATTCTCTAGCATTTTCAGCACTAAAATTTCCGCTTATTGTTGCTGATCCACCTGTAATCCCAGTACTAACAAACTGATTACCAACACTAGCTTCACTTATAGATTCGCCATCAAGAATAATAGCCAATAGTTGATTAGTGCCGGCAATTGACTTTGTAATTTCTGCAAACTTATCACCTCCTGAATTACTAAAAGTTAACAAAACTTCCCAATTACTATTAGTTTGTTCTTGTCTCCTTCCTGCGTTAATAAGATCCTTACCAGATAAATCTGTTTTAATAAATAAATTTGTAATTTCTTTATCAACATATTTTTTGATTTCAATTAACTTCCCATATAAATCATTACTAGTAGATGAGTAATTCAATTCTTGCTCTATATCTTTAAGATCATCTTGAATAACTTTTAAAAAATTATCGTTATTTTGATTTTTTTCTAGAAAGGAATATTGTTTAATTAATTCTTTAATACTCAATCTTTGTAGTTGTAGGGTTTTTAAATCTGTAGATGTTCCTTCTTTTTGGGTTCTAAATTCTAATAAAGCAGTCTTACCTAATACCCTTGAAGCAACTAGAGGATTTTGTTCCCCTGGTAACTCTAAAATCAATTGATCTCCACCGAGGGTTTGTAAATTAGACTCAGAAACTCCTAAATTGTTCACTCGCTTATCTATAACCGAATTAACTGCTTCAAGTTCATCCCTTGTTACCTTACCTTCCTCTTTAATAATTTGAAGTGTAAGTTGAGAACCCCCTTGTAAATCCAATCCCAACTGTAAGGGATAATTTATTAATAGATAAAAAGATAAAGTAAGTAAAAATATAATAAAAAAAAGCCAACCTTGCCTTCTTTTCATTTTCTAAATACTCCCTCTAATTAAATGTTCAACTTTTTCAACTATTTGATGTGGTTGGATTATTGTCAAATTCTCAAGATTTCCATTATAGGGAGTTGGAATATCCTGACTAGATAATCTAATTGGTCGGGCATCAAGATCATCAAAACACTCTTCTGTTATCAAAGCAATTAATTCTGCACCAATACCTCCAGTCTTCATACATTCTTCAACAATAATTACTTTATTTGTTTTTCTTATTGATTTTGAGATGGTTTCCATATCAAATGGTTTTAAACTTATTAAATCTATTAACTCAACATCTATTCCTTTATTTTCTAATTCTTCGACAGCTTTAAGGCAGTGATGTCTCATTCTTGAATAAGTCAATAAAGTAATATCACCCCCTTCTTTTACAACGTCAGCCTGATCTAAAGCGCAAGTATAATCACCCTCAGGTAATTCTTCAGTCAAATTGTATAGAAGAACATGTTCGAAAAATAGAACCGGATTATCATCTCGTATAGCTGCTTTCATTAAACCTTTAGCATTTGTTGGCGTACTACATGCAACAATCTTTATGCCAGGAACTGCATGAAAATATGCTTCAAGTCTTTGACTATGCTCAGCACCAAGTTGACGACCAACTCCACCAGGTCCTCGAACTACTGCTGGTATTTTATAATTTCCACCACTTGTATATCTAAGCATACCCATATTGTTTGATATCTGATTAAAAGCTAAAAGCAAAAAACCCATATTCATTCCTTCCACTATTGGTCTTAAGCCAGTCATTGCTGCACCAACAGCCATACCCGTAAAACTATTCTCTGCGATTGGAGTATCTAAGACTCTTAACTCTCCATATTTTTCATATAAATCCTTAGTTACCTTATAAGAGCCTCCATATTGACCAACATCTTCCCCCATTACGCAAACATTTACATCGTTTGCCATTTCTTCATCAATTGCCTCTTTCAAAGCATTAAATAATAATGTTCCAGCCACAATTAATTACCTAATTAATCACATATATAATCCTACCACTTTAATAATTCAACCTCCTTCAGCGAAGGTTATGAGTAGTAATATTGATAAAATCATTCCAGGCGACAGCAAAAGAACTAAAAGGCCTAAGTCATGTAAAGACATTCAAAGAAAGTGTTTTCTTAATAATATTGGCAATTCAACTTTTCTTCACAATAAAACTGCGAATAAATACAATAAAAAGTCCTATACCAATAAAAGCAAAAGAGAAAGTTAGCAAAAAAGATAATCCAATTATTAAGGTATTAATACTAGAGGAAATATTTTGGACTATTTCAGAAGAATTAGATGGTTTATGTACTGAAAAGTAAATTGCAATTTTATTACTTAAAAAATAAAAAAATATAAATAATAAAAAACTTGTTAATGATCCAACAATAAAATTTAGAGGTCCTTTTTCGGGAATATTTTTTTCAATATTCTCATTACTATTATCAGCCACAATGCATTTTTACATAAAAAAAATTTAAATGAATGTTATTCCCTTTTTAAGGAAAGTGCAAACCCATGAATCATACCCTTTATCTTTAAATAATTTAGAATTTGCAGTTAATTCTTTTTTAGCAGTATCTATATCTTTAAAGAGTGCAAAGCATGTAGGGCCTGATCCACTCATTGAAAATGTGAGACAATTTTCTAATTTAGAAAGTAAATATAATGCCTGCTTTACAGAATCATTTTCATTTTCAACAACTAACTGCAAATCATTTTTAATAAATAAATGTTGATTATCAAAATTTAAGTTATTTAAACCATTATCTCTTAAATTTTTTCTTATGTTCTCAATCATTTCTTTATCAATAAAATATTGATCACAAAATCTATTACTATATTTCTTATAAGTTTCAGCTGTAGATACTGATACATTTGGATTTTTTAAAAGAATTACTCCATATTCAATGTTTGAATCTAATTTCTCCAAAATTTCTCCTCTTCCAAAACATAATTGAGTACCACCATTTATAAAAAAGGGAATATCAGATCCTAAAGTTGATGCTAATGAACATAAAGTTTCTTGATCTAAGTTCAAATCCCATAACTTATTAAGACCAATTAATGTTGCTGCTGCATTACTCGATCCACCAGCTAATCCTGCGCCAATTGGAATATTTTTTCTTAAAAATATATTCGCACCGTAATCTATATATGATTTTTTCCTTAATAGATTTGCCGATTTAACAATTAAGTTATCATCAGATAAACTTAAATCATTACAATCAGACTCAAGTTTAATTAAACCTTCATTATTAATTTTAAATTCTAAATAATCAGAAAGATCAATATTTTGCATAATCATTGCTAACTCATGAAATCCATCCTCTCTTTTACCAATAACTTCAAGGTGCAAATTTATTTTGGCAGGAGATTTTA
>QCNI01000003.1 GCA_003213255.1 Prochlorococcus sp. AG-424-P16 | reverse complement strand
ATGTTTAAGTTGGATTTTTGCAATTTCTTTTATGTCATTTAATTCTAAATTATTAAAAATAACTATTTCATCAAGTCGATTTAAAAACTCAGGCTTGAAAAATTTTTTAATTTCATTATCTACAACTTTTTTAATTTCATTTGTATCTTCTTTTCTAACTGATAAGTCATTAATTGATTGACTTCCCAAATTACTTGTGAGAACAATGATTGAATTTTTGAAATTGATTGTACGACCTTGACCATCAGTAATGATTCCATCATCAAGAACCTGTAAGAGAATATCTAAGATATCTTTGTGAGCTTTCTCTATTTCATCTAGGAGTATTAATGAATAAGGATTTTTGCGTACAGCTTCAGTTAGTTGACCTCCTGATTCGAAACCTAAATATCCAGGAGGAGCACCTATAATTTTGCTCACTGAATGCTTTTCCATATATTCAGACATATCCAGTCTTGTAATTGAAGAATTCGAATCGAATATTATTTTGGCTATTACTTTGCTTAGCTCTGTTTTCCCAACACCAGTTGGACCTAAAAAGAGAAAACTGGCTAATGGCTTGCTTGGATCATTTAGACCAGTCCTTGATCTCTTAATGGAGTCTGCAACAGCCCTAATTGCATTATCTTGACCAATAATTTTTTCTTTAAGGATTGACTCGAGGCTCAAGAGTTTATCTTTTTCTGACTGGTTTAAGTTCTGTACTGGAATAGAGGTCCACTTTGAGATAACTTCTGCAATATCATCAAAAGTTACCTCTTGTCTTAAAAGACTTGTATCTCCATTTTTTTGCGAATTTACAAGGGACTCACTTTTATCTTTCAATTTTTTTTGCAAAGAATTTAAAGTTCCAAATTCTAATTCTGCTGCTTTGTTGAGGTCAAAACTCCTTTTAGCTTGATCTATTTGCAATTGAACAGATTCAATTTCTTCCTTTATGGTGCTAATCTCATCAATTTCATCTTTTTCTTTTTTCCATTGAGCGCCTAATTCGGCCTGTTTATCTTTAAGAGATAAAAGTTCATTATTGATTTCTTTTAATCTTTTTACAGAAAAATCATCTGTTTCCCTTTTTAAAGATAATTTTTCCATCTCAAACTGCAGAACTTTTCGATCAATTTCATCAATTTCTTCAGGCTTGGAAGTTATGACCATATTTAATCTTGAGGCTGCTTCATCGATTAGATCTATTGCTTTGTCGGGAAGAAATCTATCGTTAATATATCTTTCGCTAAGGGTTGCAGCTGCAACTAAAGCATTATCAGAAATTCTCACACTATGATGGACTTCGTATCTTTCTCTCAGTCCTCTTAATATTGATACGGTGTCATCTATTGAAGGAGAATCGATTTTTATTTTCTGAAATCTTCGTTCTAGAGCGGGATCTTTTTCTATATTTTGTTTGTGTTCATTAATAGTTGTTGCGCCAATACATCTAAGTTCTCCTCTTGCAAGCATTGGTTTTAATAGGTTGCTTGCATCTAAAGAACCTCCACTAGCACCAGCTCCAACAACTGTATGAATTTCATCAATAAAAAGAATAATCTTTCCGTCTGATTCCTTAACTTTCTTCAGGACATTTTTTATTCTTTCTTCAAATTCTCCACGATATTTTGCCCCAGCTATAAGTGAACCCATATCTAATGAAATTAGTTGCCTATCTTGTAGTGCAGAAGGTACATCGCCATTAATTATTCTTTGAGCCAACCCTTCAACAATGGCCGTTTTGCCAACCCCAGGTTCTCCGATAAGAACTGGATTATTTTTTGTTCTTCTACTCAATATTTGAATTGTTCTTCTAATCTCTTCATCCCTACCAATAACTGGGTCTAAAATCCCATCTCGTGCAGATTGAGTTAGATCAATACCATATTTTTCCAAAGACTCATCAGAACTATTAAATTCATTTTTTACTGCCGGATCTGACTTCATTTTCTTTATAATTTCAAGAAATTCTGGAATACCTTTTTGATTTAAAATTTGAAATCCATATTTATCATCATAAGTGAAACCGTAAACTAAGTGTTCTGTTGATATCACTACATCATTTAAAGTATTTTTAATATCATTTGCCTTCAAAAATATTTTGTGAAGAGTATCACCAATATATAAATTATCTTGTTTATTTTTCATTTTTGCCTTCGCATTTAATGAAGAAATTATTTCCCTCTCAAGATCTTTTAGATTTAAATTATTTATTTTAAAAATCTTTTTTGTAATATTGTCCTCTTTTATAAGAGCTAATAATAAATTATCAGAATCTACGTTTTGTTGATAATTTTTATAAGCAATTTCTTTGGCAAAAATAAAACAATTCCAAGCAGAATTTGAAAATTCGCTTGGAACTATTTTCATCAATCAAAATTTGGGTATGATCTTAATAAATATTAAGTCAGAAAGACTGTTTAACTATTTAGAAAATTTATTCGACAATTACTTTACCTACCATTCCAGCGCCTCTGTGTGGCTCGCAATAGTAATCATAAGTTCCAGCAGTATCAAATGTTTCTTCCCAAGACTCTCCTGGAGCAAAAGCTAGGTCCGCATGACTTAATTCCTCATGCCCATCAAAAACAGCATTGTGTGGGGCGAGTTTATTATTGACGAATTTAACTGTATCACCAGCACTAATGGTTACTGTACTTGGTTCAAATGCAAGCATTCCAGCATCTGTTCCAAGTTTTACTTCAACAGTCTTAGCTGAAACTGATGAAATACCTAAACCTAGAGTTAAAACTATTGCAAATAACCCTGCAAAGAATGAACGTACCATAATAAAAATTTGCTTATCTCTATATATTACAAGGCTTTGGTAACCTAACTGCGAGAATTTTAATTGTTATTACAGCTTGGTAACTTTGATAACCTTAAAATATCATTCAGTGACTTGGCATAACTTTTAAGTTTAAAAGTCTCAGGATTAGTGATGGGGACATGATTAAAGTCATATTTTTTGATACTGAAGCTATCCCAAGGAGTAGTTTGTACGGGGAGAATTCTTAATAATATTTTTAGAATTTTTTTTGTAAGCGGTATCGCAAAAAATCTCCTCATATTATGTCTTTTTAACAGTGTAATTATGGCATCATCAATTGAAATAAATTTTTGACCTAGTACAAATTTTCTAAAGCCTTTGTATTGCTCTTCTTTATGATTTTTAATTAGAAACCCGCAAATCTGGGCGATATCATTTGCGTGTATAAAGTGAAATTTAGAATCGATTTTTAAAAATCTTGCTAACCAAAGCCATTTTCTAATTTCTTTTAATCCACTAGTTAAATAACTCACAGGATATTTACTTCCTTTTCCAAGGTTCCCTCCAAAAACCAAGGTAGGGAAAACAGCGAATGTTTTTTCTGCAAATGAGCTTTCTCTAAGTCTCTGGAAACATTCATATTTTGTTTGAATGTACTCTGTTCCATAAATCAATGATTCCCTCATTAATTCTGTATGGGTATCAAGAATACTAGCTGTTGAAAAATAAATAATCTTGTCTAACTTTTCAATATCAAGCATTTCTAGTAATTCTTCAAAAGCTTTAATATTTACTTCATAGGCTCTTTTGGGATCTCCCCAAGCTGTAGCAGTATGTATTAGGTAATTAATTTGACTAATTTCCTTTTTATACCTATTCGATTCCCTGATGTCGCAGACCATTAACTTGACTTTTTTATTTTCTTGAACAGAAATTGGTAACTTACTTTTGTCTCTTACCATGAGATAAAGCCTGAATTTTGTGTTTTTCAAAAACCAATCAACTAAATATTGGCCAACACATCCATTAGCGCCTGTTATTAATAAGTTTTTATATGCCAAGATTTTGACTAGTAGGTGAGTTTTTTTCCATGTTCAAAAAATGTTTGAGCATTTTCTTCTGGAGTCCCAGGTAATATCCCATGACCCAAATTAAGAATATATTTCCTGTCTTTAATTTTATTGAAAGTATTATCTATCCTTTCTTTTATTGATTCTTTGTTTCCGAATAAAATGCCAGGGTCAACATTACCTTGAATTCCTATCCCGCTGGGAATTCTTTTACAAGCCTCTTCAATATCTACTGTCCAGTCTAAGGAGATTATGTCTACTCCAGTTTTTGCCATTCTTTCTAATACACCTGCACTTCCTGAAATGTATAGAATTATTGGCGTTTCAGGGTATTCCGCTTTTACAATTTCAACAACTTTTTTTTGATACGGCCCAGCAAAGATATCATAATCTTGTGGACTTAGTTGGCCTGCCCATGAATCAAAAATTTGTACTACTTGCGCTCCAGATTTTATTTGATATTTGAGATATTCACCAATAGATTTCGCAAAATGATCAAGAAGTTTATGAAGTAAATCTGGTTTATTAAAAGCCATTGATTTTATTAAAGAATAATTTTTACTGCTTTTACCTTCAACTACATACGCAGCAAGAGTCCAAGGTGCGCCAACAAAACCTAAAACTGTTGCCTCATTATTCACATCTTTTCTTAGTGAAGTAAGAACTTGCCCAACAAAATTTAAACTTTCACTTGGATTTAATTCTTTTAAATTTTCTACCTGGTTAAAAGTTCTTATTGGTTCCTCAATAATTGGACCTTTACTTTCTATTATTTCAAAATTTATTCCCATACCTGGAAGAGGGGTGAGAATATCTGAAAAAAGTATCACACCATCCGGTTTGAAAGCATGAAAAGGCTGCATTGAAATCTCATATGATAGTTCTGGATTTTCAGACCTCTCCCTAAAGCTTGGGTAACGCTCTCTTAAGTCTCTATAGATTTTCATATATCTTCCTGCTTGCCTCATCATCCATACTGGAGGCCTATTTACTTTTTTACCTAATGCGGCAGAAAGTAGTAGTGGTAAATCTTGACCCATTTTTAACTCGATATTTTTAAAAAAATTAAAATCCAACTTCAAAATCTTACAATGTAAAGCAGAGCAAAAACGTTATATGAACATTTATATGAAGCACTAAATTAAATGAACCTTCTTACTTTTTTGATTGATGTTTGAAGATACTCACGCTTAATGGCGGCAAAGCAAGTTCTAGAGCATTTTGATAATCATGAATATTGTATTTTATAGTTTCTTTACCCCCCATATTTCCCTTGTTACTGCCCCCGTATCTAGAGCCATCTGAATTAAATATTTCTTTATAGAATCCTTCTACAGGAACACCTACTTTGTATGACCCATGAGTATTAGGTGTAAAGTTAGCGACAACAACAAGCCATTCATTGGTCTCGTTTTCTCTCCTCATAAAACTTATAACCGAATTAGATTTATCATTACAATCAATCCATTGGAATCCATAAGGATCAAAGTCATTTTTCCATAATGCAGGTTCATTTTTATAAAGAACGTTTAGGTCATCAATCAAGTTTCTGATACCTTTATGAGGCTCAAATTCTAGTAACTCCCATTGCAGATCATCCCAAACATTCCATTCTTGTCTTTGCCCAAATTCCATTCCCATAAATATCGTTTTTTTACCAGGGTGGGTCCACATATAAGTTAGTAATGCTCGTGTATTTGCATATTTCTTCCAGTCATCGCCAGGCATTTTATGCAAAAGATGACTTTTCCCATGGACAACCTCATCATGACTAAGTGCAAGCATAAAGTTCTCTGTGTAGTTATACGTAATTGAGAAAGTTACACTATTTTGATGGAATTGCCTAAACCAAGGATCTATTTCAAAATAATCAAGCATATCGTGCATCCATCCCATATTCCATTTCAAGTTAAACCCTAACCCTCCCATGTCAGTTGGTTTGGTTACCATTGGCCATGTTGTTGATTCTTCAGCGATAGAAAGTGCACCTGGGAAATGTTGGAAGAGTACATGATTAGCCTGTTGTAGAAATTTAACGGCTTCTATATTTTCATTTCCACCATTTTCATTCGGGATCCATTCTCCATCTGGACGGAGATAATCTCTGTATAGCATTGAAGCTACAGCATCTACTCTTATTCCATCAATATGAAATTCTTCAAACCAATAAACGAGGTTCGCTACTAAGAAATTTCTTACTTCGTTTCTGCTGTAATTAAAAATTAGGGTTCCCCATTCTTTGTGTTCACCTATGCGTGAATCTCCATGTTCATAAAGATGACAACCATCAAAAAATGCTAAACCATGCTTATCTTTTGGAAAATGACCAGGCACCCAATCAAGAATTACGCCTATACCCTCTTCATGACATTTATTTACAAACTCTTTAAATTCGTTTGGGGTACCAAATCTACTTGTTGGTGCATACCAGCCTGTAACTTGGTATCCCCATGAACCATCGAAAGGATGTTCAGATATTGGCATTAGTTCAATATGAGTGAATCCTCTCTCTTTTATGTAAGGGATGAGTTTCTTGGTTAATTCTGGATAAGTTAATAATCTGGTTCCAGGTTTTAAATCGGCTGCAGGCACTGGGTCTCTTGGGTCACCATTGTCCTCCAGATACTTATTATCTGTTGATTCATGGAGCCAACTTCCTAAATGCATTTCATAAACTGAAATTGGCTTGTTAATTTGACTAGAGGAATCTCTATTTGAAATCCAAGAACTATCATTCCAATTAAAGTTTTTCAATTTTGAAACTATTGAACCATTTTGAGGTCTGATTTCATGAAGGAAACCATATGGATCAGCTTTCTCATAAATATGACCTTGTTGTGTTCTTATTTCGTATTTATATGTGTCCCCTTCTTGCATTGTTGGCATGAATAGTTCCCAAATTCCTCCCAATCTTTTTTGCATTGGATGATTTCTTCCATCCCAAGAATTTATATCTCCAATTATCGAGATTGATTTTGCATTTGGAGCCCAAATACAAAACATGACTCCTTTTTGATTCTTTTCTTCAATGAGATGAGCTCCCATTTTTTCCCAAATATGATGATGATTACCTTCTGCAAAAAGATGTCGATCAACTTCTCCCATCCACTCTTCTCTATATGACCAAGGATCATGTTGTGTATGTGTGATCCCTCCTCGTGAAATATTTATTTCGTAATTATGATTTGGATTTTCAGGCAGGAAAGCTTCAAAAAGCCATTTATGGTTTATGCTTACCGCTTTATAGGTATTGTTTTTAAAATTTATTTTAACTTCGTCTGCTTCAGGCATCCATACCCTTACAACCCATTGTTCTTCATAAAAATGAGGACCTAATATTTTTAATGGATTATCATTGCAACAATTTTCTAGGTTGATAGCTTCTGATTTAATCCAGTCTGCTTGAATAGTCTCGTTCATGACTGGTAGATATTAAGGGTTTATAATATCAAATGATTAACCAAAAATATAATTATTTAAGAAAAAAAGGGGTTAATTTCATAAATGTTCTTTTAAGGCTAAAACTTAGAGTAATAACTCTATGATTTGCTGATGGTGCTCCAATATTTCCCTCCTCAAATCCAGGATTAACACCAATAGCGGGATAAGCTGCTGCAGATACAGATAAGCGAAGCTTGCTATCTTTAATCAAACAAATATTTGTTGGCTGCATTGTTATTTGATAATTGCATTCTTCACTTATTTTGGAATTTTTAACCCTTAAGAATCCAGTTGAAAATTGATTCACTTTTTTATTACCTTCTTCAACTAAAGATAAGGCAAGGCAGACATCAAAATTGGGCTGATCACTTTTTACTTGGATTTCTAAAGTGGGAACTCCTCTTAAATATTGATCTTCTTCGAAAGAATTGGTTTGAAAAACACCTACATCCAGGCGTTTATCAATAATACTTCTATCAAACTTTCCTGGATTTGGACCTAAATGACCACCGTCAGATGGAGTAGGTCTCCATGGGTCATTGACAATTGTGAACCATCCTGATCCTTTTGAATTTATGGTCAGACTTCCATCCTCAACCTCTATATTTGCTGTGCCATCGCTTTTGAGTCCAAAAATAAATTCAGGGTGAAATTTATTATCTAATTCTTCCCATTTATTTAATGAAATATTCCATATTTTTTTCTCCTCTTTGAAATTATTAGAATTTAATTTTTCATCTGATTTTAAATATTTATCAAAAAATTTTAATAAAGATTCTTGTGATCCCTCCCACCAATTTAGATGTGTCGCATTCCCAATAATAATCTCTGGGCTTCCTCCAGCTTCTTTAGATTTTTTATAAAGATCAAGGGCACCTTTTAAATGTGGATCCCAAAGTCCTCCAATAATTAACATAGGTTGTTTAATCCATGTTGAAATTGGTTTAAATTCTTCAAATGGGCGAGCATTGTTTAAATTTTTAAGCCATTCCAAAACAAAGCTATTCGGATCATATTTTTTTAAAGTATCAATTCCTTCTCTTAAATAACTTTTATTTTCTAAGGCTAATCTTATCTTTTCCCATACAAACACATTATTTTCTCTTTTCATTTTAAGTGCTGCGATTTGAAGTCCCCATGCAATATTGTTATGCCACCAATATGCTCCTCCATCTGAGCACCAATGATCCTTAATATTCAACCCAGTCATTGCTGGAGATAAACAATCGGGTGGCTTTGAATTTAATTCACCAGTTAGTTGAGTAAATCCTTGATATGAAAAACCATATAAGCCAAGTTTCCCGTTACATTCTTTTAGAGACCTTACCCATTCATGTGTTTCTGAAGTATCGCTAGCTTCTTGAGAAAAACCATTGAAAATCCCTTCAGAAGAACCCATACCTCTAACATCTTGAATTATTACCATATACCCTTTGGAAGCCCACCATTCTGGGTGAGAATAGGTAATAGTTGAAGCTATTTCCCTGCCATATGGTTGTCTCATTAATAATGCAGGCCATGGCCCGTTATTATTAGGTAACCAAATCCTGGATATAAGTCTCACTCCATCTCTAAGGACTAGAGACTTGTCAAACCATCTAGAAACAGACATCTAGGCTTTAGATAATGTCAGGACAGTGCAGCCCAATGACGTAAATAGAAAAGATCTCTGCGTTAACGGGAGTTAACTTTTTTTTGTTTGATATATACTTTATAACTTTATCTGAACTAGCTGAAATACCTTTAGAATTAAACTCTCTAAACTTATTACATAAATTCTTTGCTTCGTTTGGATTCTTTTTTACACTTTCCAATAAATTAGATTGACTAAAAACAGGGTATAAAGAGTTGGAAAACAAAAATAACAAAAATAATAAAGTTTTCATTATCACTAACTTTTTTCTAAATTCTACATTAAAAAAAATTTTTAACCAAGATTTCAAATAGATTTCTCGATTTGACTAGCTTTTTTAATCCATTCTTTTAAGAGACTAAAAGTTGTATCTGTCATATTTTTTACCCTGAGAGTTCTTTCTAACCTACCAATTTTGCGTTCTAATTCGTAAGGAGTAGAAAGTGATAATGATTTAATAGAAGATATACCGCAATGTAAAAGTAGATATCCTTGTGGTGGAGAAATTCCAATTTCTTTTTTAAAAATAGCTATAGCTCTAATTTTTTTTAGATTATTCAATGTACATAGTGAAGACTTCCTTTGAATATCATTTATATCTAGGTCAGAAAGATTACTTAATTTTTCAAAGTCAGTTAGATTATTTTGAATAAAAAAAGATTTCTCATGTCTAAAATTAGTTGGCAAAAAATTTAAAAAGGTTTTGCTTTCCATTGTTTAACAGATTAATTCATTTTGACATTTTTTTGAACTTCTCCTATTACCACTGGTTTACTTACACCATCTGAAATCTTTTCAAGTTTTCTTATCTTTATTTTTACATTCGCTCCTGATCTGCTGCCTTTCCTTAAGTTTTCTGATAATTGTTTTAGAGTTGGTTCAATAGATTCTTCTGGAAATTCATCATCTGCTTTAGCAATAACTAAATCAAACCCATTGTCATAAACAATTGGAACATATTTTGCACTTTCTATTACAACCTTTTCGGTATAACTTTGTATGAATGCCCAACTACTCAAAGAAAGCAATAATGAAAAGATAGTTGCACCAATTATTCGAAATTTAAAACCAAAATTAAACAAAAAAGCTGCTATTGTGCAAATGAAAAGAAATATTCCGAAGAATCCAAAAATTTTGGGTGTGTTCTCTAATAGTTCAAAAAAAGACATTTAGTGGCTTTGACCTGATTAATTTCTTATATTTTGTAAGCCTACTCTATTTTTGGGCTCTAACTTGAAAAAAATTAGATCTCTAAATTTAAATACTAAGATTCTATTAGTAGTATTGCTTTTCCCCTTAGGCTTTTTTGGCACTTTTTTATTAAATAATTTTTTAAGAGAAACTTATAGTTCTAGGAAATTAGAATTAGAAGAAATTATTGAGAAATCTTTAGATAAAAATGTTGATTTGGGTGATTATGTCGGGATTAGATTTCTAGGTTTTTCATTAGGTAATTCAAAAATTAATGATAAAAAAGATATAGGTTCTGAAATCAAAGCTAAAAATGTATATGTGGGCATTATGCCTTTAAGATCTTTTTTAAAACAAAAATTGATAGTAAAAATAACTCCTGATCAAGCAGCAATTAATATTGATAGAGATTTTTTTAAAAAGGATAAACCTTATGAAAAAGTTAGAAGTACAAAAAAATCATCATTAAAATATGAATTGAACTTTAACTTAAATAAATATTCAACGCTTAAGTTTAAAAAAGCAGGAATAAAAACAAAAATAAAAGGTAATTTCATCTATAAGTCAAGTAATGGACAAATCATTGCAAATGTAAAATCAAATTTTGATGAAAAAGGTTTTTTAAAATTAAAATTTAATACAAAATTAAATCAAGACTTTTTAAAATTGAATTTATTTTCTAGAGGTTTAGATCTTGAGAATTCTGAATATATTATTGGCAATAGAAAAATTAGTTTTAAAAAAGGAAATTTCAAATCTAACTTTAAATTTAATAAATTACCAAATGAAACATTTTGCAAAGGAAGATTTTCTTTTACTAATTTAGAAATAAAATCGGAGTCTTTCTCAGAAAATATAAATTCAGACTCAACTAGTTTTTTTTGTAAAGACAATAATTTAATTGGTAATTCAGAAAAATTAAATTATGGAACTTTGACTTCGAATTTTAATCTAAATGTGCCATTTAATAAAAGTTCCAATAGTATTGATCTAAAAGGAAGTATTGGATATATTAATAGCCTCAATCCGGATATCCAATTTTTGGGTAATATTCCATATTGGCATGATAGAAGAGGTATTAATTTTGGTGATATAGATACCAGTTTTAAAATAAATAGAACTCAATTATCTAATTTAAACATTTTCCTAAAAAATGATATAAGAGGGTTTATTACTGCTAAAGGAGAATTAAAAGGAAAAATTACTGATCCTGATATTTCAATAAACTTTAATCTTGATTACCCACACTTAAAAGGTATCCGCATTCGAGAAACATGGGAGGGAGATATTAAAAATGATAAAAATTTATTTTTGTTGAATATGAAGGCCAAAAAGTCTCCAATACCCTCATTTTTAACTATTAAATTTGATTCTGATCTTAAGTTAGATAATTTATCTTTTATTAGAATTTTTAATTCTAATAAAGGAAGCATTGAAGTATTTAAAGAGAATAATAGTTATGTTTGGAAAGCTAATAATTTTCCTCTTGATGAACTTGAATTATCTATAGACAAAAATCAATTCGATAGAATTAATGGAATTATTAATGGTGATGGATCAATTTCGTCAAACCAATCATACCTTGATGGGCGAATTGCTTGGAGTTTAGGCAAATATGGGAATATTAATTTAGCTAATTCATTATTTGATTTCCGCGTTAAAGATAATTCTTTTTATATAAACTCTTCATTGTATCCAATTGATGGAGGAATAATTGAAGTCGAATATGATTCAAGTAAAAATAATTTAATTAATACAAAACTCACCAATATAAGCACTAGTTGGACTATCCTGACTGCGTTTGATATTTTTAATTTTGACAATAAAAAAGATATTCCCATAAGTAAATTTAATATTTTGGATGATTTGGAAATAAATAAAGATAATAAATCATTGAAAGAGAGGATCGATTTTATAAAAAAACTTAAAGAAAGTAATAATGACTTTGAGGATAAATTTAACTTTAAAAAATATATAAGTAAATTCAAAAGTAGATATAATGGAAAATTAACTATCAAGGGCGATAAACCACTCAACTATAAATTAAATGCAAATTTAAATGGTTATCTTGATGTTCCTAAAGATGAAAACAAAAATATCAAAGAGGAATTTGCCATTGATTTGGAAGGAGGATTATTAAGGGGCAAAGGTTCTTTAAAAATTAAAAATCTTCCGTTGAGCTCTGCAAATATCTTTTTAAATCAGCCAAGAGATTTTATGGGAGGTTTGGATATCAATTTATTTTATGATTTGGACAAAAAATCTTTCTCTAGTGAAATTTCTACTAATAATTCATCAATAAAAAATAATCAAATACTATTTGATAAAGGATTTATTGAATACACTAATTCTATTTTTGATATTGATTTTTCCTTGCTCATAAATGATTCAAAAACACCTCTTAATATCAAAGGTGAAGTACCTATTGATAGATCTGATAACTTAGATCTAAGGTTGTTTGGTAATGGAAAACTTTTTGAATTAATAGAAAATTTTACTGATGAATTCTTTACTTTTAAGAAAGGTGACTTGAACCTTAGAATGATAATAAAAGGAACTCTAAATAAGCCTATATTGAACGGATTTATTGCGATTAAAGATTCTGAAGTTGATCTATATAACAATATAATCAAAGATATTAATAGTTCGATAATTTTTGATTTTGATTCGGCACAAATTGAGAATCTTGAAGCAATCTCTGAAGATTCCGGAAAATTTTTAGTAAAAGGTTTTATGCCTTTTTATCAAAATGATCCTAGAAAAGGAAGGATTAATCTTAAGACGAATAACTTTAATATAAAAACAGATAATTTAAATTTTTTATTAGATTCAGATTTGGATTTAACTGGATCATTTGAAAGTCCTGTTTTGGGCGGCTCTATATCTTTTAATAATGGATTTTTTAATTTTAACACTACCAAACAATCTAATAAAAAAGATAATAATAGTAAATTAAAAGAGGATAAAAAAGAATGGCCAGAACTCTTTTGGAATAATAATAAAAATATTGAAATAATTTCAAATGAAACAATCTTGAATTCAGTTCTTTTGGGAGAAACTTTGCCTAGTTATTTGGATAATTTGTTTTTTGATAACCTTGTTTTGAAACTTGGACCAGAATTCAAAGTGCAATATTCAGAGATGGTTCAAGCTTATTTAAACAGTATTGTGGACCTTAAAATAAATGGTGGTGTAGGAAAAGATTTAAATGTTAGTGGTCTTATTAAGTTAGAAAAAGGTATAGCGAATCTTTACACTACCCCATTTAAACTTGATAAAAATAAGGAAAACTATATTACATTTGCATCAAGAAGTGGTGTTGTTCCTTATATTATTTTTTCTTTAGTTAGTAAAGTTCCAGATTCTATAATTCCTATAAGTGAGAATAATAAAGATTCAAACATCTCAGGTGATCTTGATGTAAATGCGACTTCTAGTGGTTTTGGATCATTTGGGATTGGCAATTCAAGGCTTATCAAAATTGAAGCATCTTATGAAGGGTTTTTAGATCAATTATCTTTTGCTGATGAAAATAAAAGAATCCAATTAAGAAGCACGCCAAGTTATAACAGATCACAAATAATTGGTTTAATTGGAGGCAATTCTGCAAATTTAATAAATAGAGCATTTATTTCTCAACTTAATAATGCTGATGCATTTAGTGAAAGATTTCAATTATCTCTATATCCAGCTTTAATAGAAAATAATGATTCATTAAATAATGTATTTTCCAATGAAAATTTAGATATAGAGAATGATGGTCAATCATCTTCTAATGAAGAATTTTCTTCTCAAGCTTGGGTGGCGGAAATAGGTCTTGATATTACTGATTCGATAAATTTTGCCTTCCAAACCGTTCCAGGTAGAGATGATATTTCACCTTTAGGAATTTTGACTTTTCAGGCAAATCCAAACTTAGAATTATTAGGTTCTTATGATTCTAATGGGGAATGGAAAAGTCAAGTTCAATTATTTTTTAGATATTAACTCAGAGAGAAATTTACTTTAAAGAATCGTTAATTTGAATTACTATTAAATTAACCAAAAAATATTATGGCTAATATCTTTGAAGTTCCTCAACCAGGTAATGATCTACTAGAAAAGGCTGATAAAGTTCGTTTGGCATCAATAAAAATAAGTCAGACTGAAAATCAAAATCGAATTAAAGCCTTAAATTTTATGGCTGATTATCTAGAAAAAAATTCTAAAGAAATATTAGAGGCCAATAGTGCGGATTATTCAAGTGCAGAAAAAAAGGGTATTTCTAGTGCTTTACTTTCTAGATTAAAGTTATCAACAGCAAAATTAAATTCAGGAATTGAAGGAGTAAGAAAAGTTGGAGAATTGGCTGATCCTGTAAATCAAGTTCAAATAAAAAGAGAGCTTTCAAATGGATTGATCTTAGAAAGAAAAACTGTGCCAATTGGAGTCTTAGGGGTTATTTTTGAATCAAGGCCAGATGCCGTTATGCAGATTAGTTCTTTAGCAATAAGATCAGGTAATGGAGTAATGCTAAAAGGTGGTAGTGAAGCCAATTTAACAAATACTGCAATAGTTAAAGCATTGCAAAAAGGTTTAAACGCATCAGGTTTTGATAAAAATGCGATATGTTTATTAACAAGTAGAAAAGATAGCATGTCTATGTTAAATCTTGAGAAATATATTAATTTAATAATTCCTAGAGGAAGTAATGAATTAGTTAAATTTATTCAGGAGAATACAAGAATTCCTGTGCTAGGCCATGCTGATGGAATTTGTCATTTGTATATAGATATTGAGGCAAATCTCGAGATGGCTTTATCAGTTGCTTTGGACAGTAAAATTCAATATCCTGCAGCATGTAATGCTATTGAAACTTTATTAATCCATAAAGATATTGCACCAGCTTTTTTAGAAAAAGCCATCCCTTTGTTTAACTCTAATGATGTTAAATTAATTGGAGATAAAAGATCAGTTGACTTAGGGTTAAAGTATGAGGCTAGTCTAGAAGATTGGCAAACTGAATATTTAGATTTGATTTTATCGATAAAAATTGTTGATGATCTTAAAGAGGCAATCATCCATATTCAAAAATATAGTTCAAAACATACAGATGGAATAATTACTGAAAATTTAATTACGGCTAACAAATTCATGAATGAAGTTGATAGTGCAGGTGTTTTTCATAATTGCTCTACAAGGTTTGCAGATGGGTTTAGATATGGATTCGGAGCTGAAGTTGGCATATCTACTCAAACTCTTCCACCGAGGGGACCAGTAGGTCTAGAAGGTTTGGTAACTTATAAATATTTCCTAAAAGGTGATGGGAATATCGTTAATGATTTTTCATCAGGAAAGGCTATCTATACACATAAAGATCTTTAAAACTTTTAAAGATGGAAACTTTTTTAAAAATTGAGAATATTAAACTTTGGGCTAGAGTTGGCGTTCTTGATGAAGAAAGGGAATTAGGACAACTATTTAGTTTGGATATATTTTTGTGGACTGACTTTGAAAATTGTACTTCAAATGATGATATTAAAAAAACAGTTGACTATTCAAAATTAGTTGAAATTTTAAAAGATCAATCAAAAAAAATAAATTGTTTTACAATCGAAAAATACTCAAATGTAATTTTAGAAATAATTGATCAGGAATTTAAGCTTTCTAAAATTAAAATTATTTTGACAAAATGCAATCCACCAATTATTGGTTTTGATGGGAAGGTCTCAATAGTAAGAGTTCTTGAAAATTATTGACGTATTGGAAAAAAGAAATCCTATTTTATTGATTCATGGACTTTGGAATACTTCAAGTATTTTTTCTTCTATTACCTCAAAACTTGATGATATTGGCATTGAATATTTCGCCCCAAATCTTAAGCATTCATATGGAATGACTTCAATTGTGGATTTGACTAATAAATTAAACGAATTAATTTTAGAGAAATATGGTTTAGAAAAAGAAATAGATATTTTGGGATTTTCTATGGGAGGAATAATTGGTAGGTACTGGCTTCAAAAATTTAATGGATATAAAAGAACAAGAAGATTAATATCTGTAGGTTCCCCTCATAAAGGAACTTTGATGGCTCAATTAATACCTAAATACCCTTTTAAAGGAATATCAGAAATGAAAATAAATAGTAAATTTTTGAGAGAACTTGCTGTTAATGATTTTTTTCTCGATAATATAGAGTGTATAAATTTTTTTACTTATTGGGATTTAATGGTTTTCCCTAGCTGGTGGACAAATTTAAATTTTGCGAAAAAAATATCAGTAAAAGTATATAAACATAGAAATCTTGTAAGAAACAAATCTGTGGTTAAAAAAATAATCGAAGAAATTATTATATAGTTCCAGATAGACCCAAGTGTCTTATTAAAGGATCTGTTTGTGGCTCTCTTCCCCTGAAAAGTTTAAATATGTCTAATGGAGGTAAGCTTCCACCTAGACTAAGTATTGTATCTTTAAATTTGTTTCCTATGTACTTTAAATCTTCAGAGTTTTCTAGATCAGCTTCTTCAAACATTGAAAATGCATCAGCACTCAGAACCTCAGCCCATTTATATGAGTAATATCCTGCAGAATATCCGCCCGCAAATATATGACTAAAACAACAAAGAAATTGATCTTCTTGAATTGGTTCAATAACGGTAGTTCGTTGTGCAATTTCTCTTCTAATTTCATCAGCTGTTTTACCTTCGTTTTTTTTAATATTACTGTGTAATCTGAGGTCTGTTATCGCAAAATGTAGTTGTCTAAGAGTAGCCATACCACAATTAAAAGTCCTATTCTTTAGGAGCTTTTCGAAGTTTTCGTCTGATAATTTTTCACCTGTTTTATAGTGCTTAGCAATATTCAAAAGTGTGTTTTTGTGGAAACACCAGTTTTCCATAAATTGACTTGGAAGTTCGACTGCATCCCATTCAACATTATTGATACCAGCTGCTTGAGGAAGATTTACAGTAGTAAGCATGTGTTGAAGACCATGACCAAATTCATGGAACAATGTCTGAACCTCTTCAAAGCTCATCAAACTTGGTTTATCTTTTGATGGTGGAGTTTGATTACAAACAAGATAAGCTACAGGGAGAGTCTTTTTGCCGATATTATTTTTATTCAAACATTCATCCATCCAGGCCCCTCCTCTCTTTGATTCAGGTCGAGAATATGGATCGAGGTAAAAAGATGCTATTTTATTACCCTCTTCATTTAGGATATTAAAAAATAAAACGTCATCATTCCAAAGAGGTGCTTCACCAGTTGCCTCTACTACTTTAATTGCAAAAAGCTTTTCGCTTAATTTAAATAAACCCTGTAAAACATCATTTAGTGGGAACCATGGTCTCAAAGACTCTTGATCCAAATTGAGCTTTTCCTTTCTAAGAAGTTCTGCCCAATAACTAATATCCCATGGCTGGATATTCTTCAATTTTGGAAACCCATTAGCTTTAGAAAACTTTTCGAGCGCTTCTAATTCGATTTTTGCGGTTTTGAATGCTGGTTCTCTCAATTCTTCTAAAAGGTTTTCAACATTTTTAATTTCTTTGGCCATTTTCGTTGACAAACTTAGTTCTGCCCAACTTTTATAACCTAGAAGATTAGCCTGTCTAGTTCTAAGAAATAAAATTTCTTCAATAATTTGAGTATTATTTTTTTCTCCTTGAGATGCTCTACCAACGAATGCCTTATAGAGTTTTTCTCTAAGGTTACGATTGGTGGCATATGTCATGAATGAAGTATAAGTTGGAATATCTAGACTTAATTTCCAGGGACCATTTTTAATATCAACTTCGTCATCCTTTTTGAAGTGATTTTGTGCAGAAATTGCCATCAATTCAAGCACTCGTTCGGGAAGACCATCGACTTCAGATTTTTTATTTAATATTAAAAACCATTTATTAGTTGCATCAAGAACATTATTGCTGAAGTCTGTTGATAGCTTTCCAAGCTTTTCTGAAATCATATTGAATTCTTCTTGATCAATCTTTTTAAGTGAAATTCCTCTATGTTGCATTTCAAGAATTTCTTTATCCAAAATTCTGTTTTTGATTTGATCAAAGTTATTTGTCTCTTTAAGCTTGACTAAAGAATTATATATTACTTTACTTTGTCCGAATTTATTACTCAAGCTAATAATCTCTGGAAGAAATTTTGAATAAATGTCTCTAAGACTTTCAGAATTATTTACTGAATTTAGGTGACTTATTACTCCCCAACTCCATCTAAGAATTTCATTGACTTCATTTAAGGGATTTATTATCTTATCCCAAGTTAAATCATTTGCAATCAAATAATTAGATAAATTTTTCTCTATGTTTTTAAAATCTTCAGCTATTGTTTCTAGTACTACTGGGAATTGATTACTTATTCTTTCAGGAGTAAATTTTTTAAATTCTGGTAATTCTCCATATTTAAAAATTGAGGTATCCATTTATTAAAGTAATCTAATTAACTAAAGTTGGTATTAATCCTACTAATTTAGCTAAAGTGAGCTGCTGACTGAGAGCATTCGTTGAGGTTTCGTATAAATTTATCGCAATTTTTGGCCAAAAACCTATCACTAAAGTAGGCAACAACAAGCTGAACCCAATGGTCAATTCTCGACCATTCATCTCTTTGACTGTAGCTAGTGCAGGAATTCTAGGGCCAAAGAATACTCTTCTACACATTGATAGTAGATATATTGGTGTTAGTACTAAACCTATAGCTGCAATAAAAATAGTGATCGATCTAAAAATAGAGCTGAACCCTTCTTGACTAGTAATCCCTAAAAATACAGTGATTTCACTTATAAATCCGCTCATCCCAGGTAATGCTAGAGAGGCCAAAGAACTTGCCAAGAAAAAAGCAAAAGTTATTGGCAGAACTTTTGCTAAACCACCCATATTAGGTATCGAAAGAGTATTTGTTCGTTCATAGAATGAGCCCGTAACAAAAAACATTGCTGCAGCGATAAGTCCGTGACTTATCATTTGGAGCATTGCCCCACTTATACCCAATGCATCTACTGCTCCAATCCCTAATAGAACGAAACCCATATGACTCACAGAGCTACATGCAATTCTCCTTTTTACATTATCTTGAGCAAATGCATTAAGAGCTCCATAAATTATATTTATTATTCCAAGAATAATAAGCGCAGGTGCAATTTGAAGATGTACTTCAGGTAATATTTGAACATTAAATCTTAAAAGAGCATAACCTCCCATTTTTAAGAGTATTCCCGCTAGTAACATTGAAACTGGAGCATTAGCCTCTCCATGTGCATCGGGTAACCAAGTATGTAATGGAAAAATAGGAAGTTTTACTCCAAAACCAATTAAAAATCCTAAATAAGATAATAAAGCTAAGCTGCCCGTTACATTTTTATTGGTTAAATCGGTAATATTTAAAGTAAACGTATCACCACTCAAGGCAAGCGCTAATCCACTTATGAGTATTAATAGAGAAGCTAAAGCTGTGTAAAGAATGAATTTTGTGGCTGCATATAATTTCTTTTTCCCTCCCCAAATCGCAATTAGAAGATATACCGGAACTAATTCAAGTTCCCATGCCAAGAAAAATAATAGGAAATCTTGAGAAAGGAAGACTAGTGCCTGTGCTGATGCTTGGACTAATAAAAGAGCAAAATATAGATTAGATTTTTTCTTAATTTTCCAACTAGCCGCAGCTGATAAAAATGTAATTAACCCACTTAATGCTACTAAAGGAGCAGATAACCCATCTATGCCAAGAGACCATTCTAAGCCAATAGATGGTAACCAGGAAGCTCTTTCCACCAGTTGTAAAGTACTATCTGAAGTATTGAATTTTTGGAAAAGGACACCGATTATTAATAAAAAATCTATAAATAGAAAACTTAATGAGATATTTCTAGGGAGTGTATTATCTTCTCCTTCTTTTGAACTCAAGAAAGGCATTATTAATGCCCCAACTAAAGGCATTAAAACAATAGATGATAGCCAAGGAAAAGATTCTAAATTCATTTATGGAATGAATAATTTTTTTATTCTAGTTGAAGTTGTACTAGCTTGAGACTATAACATTAAAAATGCCTAAGTAAAACTACTTACCAGAGACAGTGCAAAATTCGCTGCCAGTTGTTTGAACGTTTAGGAAAGGCGCTCTGCTAGCTACACCTGACTTCTCCCATGCTTTCACCATAGCTTGACTGACGTTTTTACCATTTTCTTTTTTACACAAAGCTAAGATACTCGGCCCAGCCCCACTAATTGCACATCCTAAAGCACCTGCATTTAGTGCTGCATCCTTAACTTCTAATCCACCCTTGATAAGTTTCCATCTGTAGGGTTCATGTAACTTATCAAACATTCCCTCTTTTATGAGTTCCGCATTTCCTGCTTTTAAGCCGTTTAGTAACAAAGTAAGTGCCCCCATATTTGTCACTGCATCAGCAATAGGTACATTCTTGGGCATAACCTTTCTTGCTTCACTTGTGCTTAGACGAATTGCAGGTATTGCTACAACAGCTTTAATTGAATCGTGCCAATCACATCTAATGATTCTCCATCGCTGAGAAGAAGACCTGGCTGTCAAACAAAGCCCACCCAGAAGAGAGGGAACTACATTATCAGGATGACCTTCTATAGCGATGGCAAGTTCAAGGAGTTTTTCTTTGGGCAATGGAGAGTTCATTATTGCATTTGCTCCGATTAGTCCGGCAACTATTGCTGTAGCACTACTTCCCAGCCCGCGTGCAGGCGGCACTGCCAACTTAACTCTTGCTTCAAGTGCAAAAGGATCCATATTTGCGCTCTCCCATACTTTCTGAGCTGCTCTAAAAACTAAGTTTTCAGGTCCTCCTCTTAAATGATTACCATCTGTACTTTCCATTATTAAATCAAATCTATCTCCACCACCTTCAATTCTTGTAAAAATAAACTCATTATATAAATCTAATGCTGCTCCAAGACAATCGAATCCAGGCCCTAAATTGGCAGTTGTGGAAGGCACTGTTACCCTTATTTTTTTACCTACTTCAGGAATAGACATTTTTTGTTTTTAAGTTTTTAAAAGCATTTTTGCTCTGCAGGCTGAACTAAAAAGTCCAAACTCTTCATCTAAAATTACTTTTATAGGTATTGTTTTAAGAATATCTTTTAATCTTCCCTTGTCGAAAAATTGTTTTAAAAATAAGTCTGATTTATAGTTTTTGAAATGTTTTGATGCTGTTCCTCCAGAAATCCATAATCCACCAAAGCACAATTCATGAAGAGCAACATCTCCCAATAGAGAGGCATAAGCGCCTAACCATATCCTCTCAACTTCAATCATTATTTGATCTCCTTCTTTAGAAAGATTACAAATTTTTTCAGGAAGTTCTTTTCTTGCAGCATCAAAAATTTTAATTTTTTTTAAATATTGTTGTAGAGGATGGTTTTGGGCATCGGGTTTGCTTAGTCTCCATTCGGCAATTCTTGATAAACCAGTGCCGCTAATAATTCTTTCACAGGATATCCTTTCAACTTGAAGGTAATTCTTAAGCCAAATTTTTAATTCCCATTCTAATTTTGACTTTGGGGAGTACTCAACATGACCTCCTTCACTAGCAAGAACTTTTACCTTTTCTCCTGATATTATTCCTCTTGCGATGCCCAAACCAGTCCCCGCTCCAACAATGGCATGCAAATCATTATTAGCACCTTCAGAATGGGATCCATTTTGGATAGTAGAATATTGATATTTTTTTAAAAAAGGTATTCCATAAATTTGTACAGCAAAATCATTTATCAGCTCGCAGCTTTTAAAATTAAATTTGTTCTGTAAATCATTTCCAGAAATATTCCATGACAAGTTAATGATTTTTGCGTTGTCGTTAGATAAAGGACCAGCTACAGCGAAACATGCAGAAGAAGGATGAGTAATATTTTTGCATTCATTTTTGAGAAAATCTTCTAGGATCAGTTCAAAAGAATCCCAATCAGATGATATATATTTCTTCTTGAATAACAACTTAGGCGAATCATCATTTATTACTCTTTCAAATATTCCCAATAGAACCTTGGTTCCTCCTAAATCACAAGCCAGAAAATTCATCTATTAAAAATTATTTTGTTCTCCCTTTTTTTTCTATTAATTCATCCATTAATTTGTATAGATTAGGTAGGCCGAAAGTTCCTAAGTTTGTTCCATCCAAAGCTCTTAAAGCGACTGAATCAATTTCCTCTTCTTTATCGCCAATAACTGCTATTAAGGGAACTCTTCCGAGAGTTGCCTCTCTTATTTTATATCCTATTTTTTCATTCCTAACATCAACTTTTGATCGGTAACCATTATTATTTATTAATTCATTTAACTTTAAACACTTTTCAATATTTCTATCAGTAATGCTTAATAAAATTATTTGATAAGGCGCAAGCCAAATTGGGAATTTTGCTTCATATTGTTCAATTAAGATTCCAATAAATCTCTCAAAGGACCCCAAAATCGCTCTATGAAGCATAACTGGATTTCTTTTCTCATTATCAATATCTACATAAGTTGCATCTAATCTAATAGGCATTGAGAAATCAACCTGAATAGTACCGCATTGCCAAACTCTATTAAGACAATCTTTTAAGGAGAATTCTATTTTGGGACCATAAAAAGCCCCCTCTCCTGGTTGGAGTTCCCATTTTAGGTTCTTATTATCGAGAGCTTTGGTAAGAGCCTCCTCTGATTTATCCCAAATCTCTTCACTACCTACCCTTTTTTCAGGACGGGTTGATAATTTGATAATGATTTCATCAAAACCAAAAGTTTTATAAACTTCGAAAACAAGATCTATAAAAGTTGATACCTCTCCTTGAATTTGCTCTTCTGTGCAGAATATGTGTGCATCATCTTGAGTAAAGTTTCTCACTCTCATTAAGCCGTGTAGTGCACCAGAGGGCTCATTTCTGTGACAAGAACCAAATTCAGCAAGACGAATAGGTAAATCCTTATAACTTTTTAAACCTTGATTAAATACTTGAATATGACATGGACAATTCATTGGTTTAATTGCATAAGTTCTATTTTCTGATGCAGTAGTGAACATATCGTCTCTAAATTTTTCCCAATGACCGGATTTTTCCCAGAGAGATTTATCAACAGCTTGTGGGGTTTTGATTTCTAAATAATCATTTTTTTTGAGTATTTCTCTTATGTACTTTTCCAGTACTTGGTAGATTGTCCATCCATTTGGATGCCAAAAAATCATTCCTGGAGATTCTTCTTGTATATGAAATAGTGAATGTTTTTTACCAAGTTTTCTATGATCTCTTTTTTCCGCTTCTTCAATTCTTGTTAAATAATCTTTAAGTTCTTTTTCTTTTGCCCATGCAGTTCCATATATTCTCTGTAATGATTCATTCTCACTATTACCTCTCCAATATGAACCTGATAATTTAAGTAATTTAAAGTGTCTCAAATGTCTAGTGTTAGGAACGTGAGGCCCTCTGCACATATCGATATATTCTTCGTGCTTATATAAATTGATGAGACCTTCTTCAGGAATTTCTTCAATTATTCTTAATTTAAAAGTCTCATCTCTTTCTTTAAAAGTTTTAATTGCCTCTTCTTTAGAAACTTGTAAAATTTCAACGTCATAGTTTGTTTTTATTAATTTATTAATTCTATTTTCGATTTTTATTAAATCTTCAGGAGTAAATCTGTATTCAGAGAAAATATCGTAATAAAAACCATCTTCAATTACAGGCCCAATAGCCATTTTAATGTCAGAGTAAATTTGTTTAACTGCATGACCAATAAGGTGAGCGAAAGAATGTCTTATTATTTCAATTCCTTCTTTATCTTTTGATGTGATGATTACAACTTTGGAATCTTTATTTATAGGAATTGTTGCATCAAGAAGAACATCATTTACTTTCCCAGCAATTGTTGCTTTAGCTAATCCAGCGCCTATACTCTGGGCAATTTCTAGAATAGTTACAGATTTTTCGAAAACCTTTTTTGAACCATCAGGCAAGGTAATTATTGGCATAATTTATTTCTCCATTTCAAAAAATCCCAATTTTGATTTAACTCTTTTTAAAGTCTGATTCGCTAAATCTTCAGCTTTTTCCTTCCCTTCATTAAGGATTTTATTTAGTTGATAGGGATCATTAATTAATAATTTATATTTTTTCTGAATAGGTTCTAGTGATTCAATAAGTTGTTCGGTAATTAATTTTTTAAATGTCCCCCATCCAGTCTCCGAGAAATCATTTTCACATTGAGAAATTTCTTTGCCAGATAATATTGAATAAATCATCAAAAGATTTTTAGATTCTGGTCTCTCAGGGTTGTTAAATTCTATTCCAATAGAACTATCACTTTTTGCTCTTTTTATTTTTTTCGCAATTATTTCAGGAGCATCTAATAAGTTAATACGACTGCCCTCATTAGGATCACTTTTGCTCATCTTTTTTGAACCATCAATTAAACTCATTATTTTTGAACCATTCTTCATTATGATTGGTTGAGGGATCTTTAAAATATTTTTATCCTTACTAAATCTGGCATTAATTCTCTGTTGTGCAATATCTCTGGCAAGTTCAAGATGTTGTTTTTGATCCTCACCTACTGGTACGAAGTCAGCATCATAAAGAAGGATGTCTGCCGCCATAAGTATTGGATAGTCAAATAATCCAATAGATACATTATTACCTTGTTGTATGGATTTTTCTTTAAATTGAATCATTCTTTCCATCCAATTTATTGGGGTCATGCAATTTAATATCCAACAAAGTTCTGAATGCGCTGAAATCTGACTTTGGACAAAAATTGAGCATATATTGGGATCTATCCCACAAGCGACGTACAAAGCCGCTGTAGAGATAGTGTTTTTTGATAATTCTTTGGGATTATATGAGGCTGTTATTGCGTGCAAATCAACCACACATAGAAATGTTTCATATTGATCTTGAAGCGTAACCCAATTATTTATGGCCCCAAGCCAATTCCCAATATGTAAATCACCAGTTGGTTGAACTCCCGAAAGAATTCTTTTTTTATTTGCCATCCTCTTCTACTTCGTTAGATTGGATCTCTTCATTTGAGGCACTTTTTACAGGTCTTGCAAAAGGGTCAGGTGCTGTTTTTGTCTTTTCTTCATAAGAATTTTGTGATTGTCTACTGGGAGAAGAGTTTTTATTATTTTTTGCATATTCTTTGATTGATTCAATCAATTTTTCGTCTTTGATCATTTCGCTAAGTGTTCTAACTGAGAAACCCAGAACTGCAACGGTAGATCTTAATTGAAAGGTCTCTTGTATTGATTTAACAGCTTTCATTTCGTTATCACTCAATCTTATGCGGAATCCTCCCCCATCTCTTCTGCCGCCCGATCTCTCTCTGAAATTAGATCTTTCATTGTTAGAACGACCTCTATAATTTTCTTGTCCAGGATTATTGCTGAAATTTGAATTAGACATCTTAATGTTTCTTAAGTTATTTAAATAGTCTATAAACTTAGCATCTTGTTATGCAATAAGTCTTTTTAAAAGGCTTAAAAATTTATCTTTTGATTAACGACTTATGAAATTTTGCTTTTCTCATTCACAACTTGCATTAAAATAAAATTAGAAAAATAAAGAATTGTGTTTGATATTAGTAAAGACAACCTTTTAAAGGATTTCATAAAGTTTCCAAAAAAAAATCTTCTTATTATTTTATTATTATTAGGTTTTGGGGAATGGTTTGTCAGTGACTTAATTCATTTTGCAGGAGGCTCAATAGGATTTTTTGCGTTGTGTTTGGGGGGATATTTTTACTTGAAGAATGATAAGCCTAAATTTAATGAGCCAAATAATTTAGATGGTTGGATAAATCTTTGTAATGAAGATTTAAATTTTTTTGAAGAACTTGAAGCAACAAATGGAATAGAGAAACAGAATTTAAAAAGACAAAAAATACTTGAATCGATTCTTAATAGATCCGAAAAGGAAAAAATAAGTTGTATTGGACCAAAACACTATCACAGTTGTCAGTCTGTTTTAAAAAGTCATTTTAAAGCAGAAAAGTTTGACTTTGATTTATTCGAAAAACTACCTAAATATAATTCTTCTGAAATTATTCCTGAAGAAGCTTTGAATAGTGATGCAATCTTATATTTTATAAACTTGCCTTTGTCGGCAAATGATTTTTTGTGGCTGGAAAAATTTCCTAAAAATATGCCAATCTGGTTGGTGGCTTTAACTTTTAACGAAATAGAAGCCAAAAATCAGATAGAAGATCTAAAATCACAAATTTCAAGTGATTTTATAAATAAAATTATTACTTTTGATGTTAATAAGAATGAAATAATAAATATACCTTTTTCTTTAAGGAGGTTTTTCATAAGTTCATCCAAAAATATTGAAAATACAAAAAAAAGGCTTTTGAAAGAACTACATGTTGCCTGGCAATCTGAAATTGAAGGTATAAGAAGAATGCAGTTAAAAGGAATACAAAGAAAAAACCAAATTCTTGTAGCGTCAACCGTTTTCTTATCTCCTATCCCCTCAATTGATGTTATGGCAATGACAGTACTAAATTCTTTAATGATTAAGGAAATTAAGTCTATATGGGGATGTAATTGGTCTCCTGAAATTTTAGATAAGGTATCTAAAGAGATTTTAAAGACTGCAATCGCTCAGGGAGTTATTGAATGGAGTGGACAGACTTTGATTGGTATAACAAAATACCATGGCCCAAATTGGCTTTTCTCTGGAACATTTCAAGCCGTCAGTGCGGCTTACTTAACAAGAGTTGTATCAAGTTCTTTGGCTGATTTTATGGCAATAACAAAAGGAGTTGAAGAACCTGATTTGGATTTCATAAAGAGAAATTCTGAGAAAATTGTTGAAAAGGCTTTTGAAAAAGAAAAAATTAATTGGAAAGGATTCATTTCTGATATTAGAAAACCAATTATGAAACTATCTTTTGGTTCTTAATATTTAAGAATTAATATTCAAGTATGAGAAAAAAAATTCTTTTTTTAAGTTTGTTACTTCTGCTTTCTCTTGCTTCAGGCTCATGCAAGAGAATAGCAAATAAAAATGAGAGTAAAGAAGTAATACTGGCAAGTTTCACTGTTTTGGAAGACATAATCAGCAATGTTGTTAAAGATGAATTTATTGTTAGATCAATAACGAAACCTGGAGTTGAAGTTCATGGCTACCAACCAACTCCAAGCGATTTGGTAAATGCCTCTAGTGCTTTTGTTTTTATTGATAATGGATTCGGTTTTGAATTATGGGCTAAAAAATTTGTTTCTAATTTAAAAGTTAAGAGAATTACTGTTGCAAAAGATTTAGATCCTATTTTTATCAGTGAAGATTTTTATAAAGGGAAGCCCAATCCTCATGCTTGGATTTCTCCAAAAAGAGGGATCCTATACGTAGATATTCTGGTGGATTCTTTATCAGAATTGAGGCCATCTAAGAGGAAATTATTTGAAGAAAATGGAAAAATTTATAAAGATAAACTCTCTAAAATAGATAAAGAATTCTCACTTTTTATTAATAACTTAAATAAAGACAGGAGGTATCTAGTAAGTTGTGAAGGTGCTTTTTCATATTTAACAAATGATTATGGATTAGAGGAAGTTTATTTATGGCCAGTTAATGCTGAGAGTCAAATTACTCCCAAAAGAATGACAAGAACAATCTCAATAGTTAAAGAAAAAAATGTCCCATCTGTATTTTGCGAAAGTACTGTAAGTAACGAATCTCAAATGGTTGTTGCAAACGAAACTGGGTCTAATTTTGGAGGTAATCTGTTTGTTGATTCATTATCCGATGATAGAGGGCCTGCTAGTTCCTATATAAAAATGCTTGAGCATAATTTGAATTTAATTAAAAAAGGGCTTTTTTGAATTATGGAATCAATCAATTATCAAAACTTTAGGATTGATGCAGAAAATATTTGCGTAGATTACAACGGTAAAGTGGCTTTGTATGATGCAAATTTAAGATTGAAGCCTGGCCAAATTTGTGGGTTAGTGGGGATGAACGGGGCTGGTAAAACAACTTTTTTTAATGCTTTAACTGGCTTTGTAAATATTTCAAAGGGAAAAATAAGGATAAATGGAGAGTCTGTAAGATCTGCTCAAAAAGATCAGACAATTGCTTATGTTCCTCAAAATGAAGGAATTGATAGTCAATTCCCAATAAGTGTTTGGGATGTAGTGATGATGGGCAGATATGGTTCAATGAATATTTTTAGGTGTCCTAGAGAGTCTGATGTTCAGGCGGTTAAAGATGCTATTGAGAGAGTTGATCTTACTGATCATTTATCTACACCTATTGGAAACTTATCTGGAGGTCAGAGAAAACGAACTTTTTTAGCTAGAGCAATTGCGCAAAGAGCGTCAATATTACTTCTTGATGAGCCTTTTTCAGGGGTTGATATAAGAACTGAGAAACTTATCTCGGAATTATTTATTCAATTTAAAAATGAGGGGAAAACTATATTATTATCAACGCACGATATGATTCATGTCCGTGAATTTTGTGATTTGGTTCTTTTAATAAATAAAACTGTTGTAGCTTATGGGGAAACTTCAGAAGTGTTTACCCCTGAAAATATTACAACCACTTTTGGAGGGATTTCTCCTGATTTCTTGTTTGGACCAGAATCCTAAATTTTAAATGATATGGAGCTCTGTTCTTTTTTAACTATAGATTCATTCATAAGAGATCCCTTAACTCATGACTTTATGAGAAAAGCACTTCTTATGAGTTCCTTAGTTGCAGCCGTTTGTGGTTTCTTATCAAGTTATTTGACTCTTAAAGGATGGGCTTTAATGGGAGATGCAGTGTCACATTCAGTAATGCCTGGTGTTGTGGTTGCTTATGCATTAGGTCTTCCTTTCTCATTAGGGGCATTTATTTTTGGGGTTGGTTCTGTAGCATTGATAGGATTTATAAAGCAGAAATCTAGAGTTAAAGAGGATACTGTTATTGGGTTGGTATTTACTGGATTTTTTGCTCTTGGAATAGTATTGGTTTCTAAGATTAAAAGTAATATTGATCTGCACTCTATTCTTTTTGGTAGTCCATTAGGAATATCACTTTCAGATGTAAAACAAACCATCATCATTTCTTTATTGGTAGTAATCCTTTTATCAATTTTTAGAAAAGATTTAATGCTTTACTGTTTTGATCCTAGGCATGCAAAAACAGTTGGGATTAACGTATTTTTTCTTCATTATTTACTTCTAACATGCCTATCTTTGGCAGCTGTTGTGGGCTTGCAGTCTGTTGGAATTATTTTGGTAGTCGCAATGTTGATCACACCAGGGGCTACAGCATATTTACTTACGGATAAGTTTGATAATATGACAGTAATTGCAGTATTAAGTGCAATTATCTCAAGCCTAATAGGAATATACATTAGCTTTTGGTTTGATCTTGAAACAGGTGGATCAATTGTCTTGGCACAAACTTTTATATTTTTATTTGCTTTTTTATTCGCTCCAAGATATGGAATATTTAAGTTAAAGAAATTATTTGCTGGGTATAAATGATAGTGGTGGAAGAATCTTTAAAAAAGTGGAATTGGTGGCCATTATTCCCCTTATATCCTTATGGGAAAAAGAAAACAATTTTAAAAGAATTAATTCCTGATCAAATATGGTCTTTGGAACAAATACAAGGACTTTATTATGTTGCGGTTCCAATAAGAATGACTGTAATAAAGGTTGAAAATGGATTGATGCTAATAAATCCTCTTCCTCCGACAAAAGAATTAATAAATGAGTTAGAAAGATTAATTGCGATTCACGGCAACGTAAAAACAATAATTCTACCGAGTGCCTCTGGACTAGAACATAAAATCGGACTGCCAGCTCTTTCAAGGATTTTTAATGATGCAGAAATTTGGCTTTGTCCAGGACAATGGAGTTTCCCCATAAATCTACCACTAGATTTTTTAGGAATTCCATCAAAAAGATCAAGAATATTGTTTGAAGAAGGTACACCACATGCAAACTCCTTTCAATGGTCTTCATTAGGACCACTGAATTTAGGACTCGGAAGATATCAGGAGATAAGCTGTTTCCATTTTCCTACGAAAACTCTTCATGTAACAGACGCAATAGTTGGAATAGATTCCACACCACCTGAGATATTTAATTTTGATCCGACTCCACTTCTTTTCCATTCCAGAGAGAGAGGAGATGAACCTTTGATTGACTCCATCGAACAAAGAAAAAAAGGATGGAAAAGGTTAGTCTTATTTTCATCTTTTTTGAAACCAGGTAAATTAAATATTCCATCATTAAAAGAAATATTTAATTATTCATTCAAAAAAGATCTCAGAAATTGGAGATCTCATTTCGGTATTTATCCCTTTATATGGGACGAAAATTGGGAATCCTCTCTTGTAGAAATAATGGGTAAAGATACTCCTAAGATTCAAATTGCACCAGTTTTGCAAAAATTAATTTTTCCGCGTTCAAAAGAAGTTTTACTTAAATGGCTAGAAAATATCAAGTCTTTTAAAGATATGGAATATTTAATTCCAGCTCATTTTTCGGCACCAATAAAATTTACAATAGAAGATTGTCAAAAATTAATTGATGAAATTAATTCCCCAAAGTGGGAAAAACTTCCTGAGGATAATAAATTTTTGATGAGTTTATATGAAAAATTGTTTGAACTAGGAATAATTCCTGAAGAAGTAAATTTTTAAAAACTATTATTCTCCAATAGACATGTTTTCATCATTTTTAAGAGTTTGTTCCAGCTCTTTTCTTTGCTCCATTTGTCTTAAGAAATATCCTGTCATCATTGCTGAAGATAATAAATTAGCAATGTTATCCTTTGAAGAGGTTATTTTTACATCGAATTGATCTGAAGGAAGCATTCCAAGAAGACCTTGAACATTATGTCTAATAATTTCTTGAATATCTTCACTAGCTGATTTTGCTACTCTTTGCAAAACTTCAGGAGATTGTTTTTGTAAATATTGGATTAAATCATTCTCGTCGTTTGGATCATTATTTTCAGTAGCAAGAAATTCTGGATCAAACATTTCTACAACTTCAAGATATAAAAACCCTACAACATCACGTACCCTTTAATCTAAATTATTAAGGGCAGGGAACCGAATAGGTCCAATTTTATTAAACGGCCAATATCTAAAAATAGCTTTACCAATAACCTTTTCATAGGGCAAAAATCCCCAAATATGAGAGTCCATACTGTTATTTCTATTATCTCCCATCACCCATAATGAATCTTCTGGGACAATAAAAGGCCCTATAGAATAATTAATATTTTTGTCAAAAACGTAATTTTTTTGAGCGATATCATTTAAGTAAAGGTTACCGTCTCTTACTTCTACCTTGTCACCAGGGATTCCAATTACTCTTTTTATTAGTGCAGTATCTGCTTCATAACCAGCATTAATTAATTGTTCCGGAACGTTAAAAACAACTATTTTATTTTTTAATTTTGAAAGATTTGATTTGGATGTGATTTTGGGGGTTACTTTCTCAACAAGAATTTTATCTTGTATTTGAAGTGTTGGGAGCATTGAACCCGATGGAATCCACCTTGGCTCTATAACCTGCCATCGTATAATTAAAGCTATAGATATCCAGATTAAAAGATTTTTTAAATCTTTTAATATTGTATTTATTTTTTCTTGAGTTGTAGACATGTTTTATTTAAATCAATTATAAGGAAAATCCCAGAGCATTTATATAAATTATGACATCATCTATTGAATGCAAAAATTTTCTTAGAAGTTTACAAATTTTGAATCTTCTTATAAAAATAGGAGTTCAAAATTTAATATTATGTCCTGGTAGTAGATCAGCACCTTTAGCAATAGCTGCTGGAGAATTAAATAAATTAGGACTGGTAAATATTTTTAATTCCATAGATGAGAGATCAGCGGGATTCCACTCTCTTGGGATTTCTACTGCATCAGGTAATCTTTCTTTAGTTATTACAACTTCTGGAACTGCTGTAAGTAACTTATTGCCAGCTGCAGTTGAGGCAGATCGATCTTGTAAAGGTATTTTATTTCTTACTGCCGATAGACCCTTAAGACTTAAAGATTGTGGGGCTAATCAAACAGTAAATCAAGAAGATTTTTTGAGCTCAGTCTGTAGAAGGGTTTTAAGCACAAATCTTAATGGACTTCATGAAACAGAAGAAAATGAAATCTTAGATTTAGTACGAATTACTGAGAAACAAATATTAACTTTCCCTGGTCCTATTCATTTAAATATTCCTATTGATAAGCCCTTAGATATTTCACTTTTAAATAAAAAAAATGTTTTAGAGGTTTTTGAGAGAATTTATTTGAAGAAGAAATATGTCTTTCAAAAAGTTGAAATAAAGTCTGATAAAAACAAATTCTTAGAAATTTCAAAAAGTTTAAATTTGGATGAATCTGGCATTATTTTGGTAGGTCCCTATCAAGGTTCCGTAAATGACTTATCTTCTTTCAATAAATCTTTAGAACAATTACAAGAAATTACTGGTTGGCCAGTATTTGCTGATCCTGTTTCAGGAGTTTATTCTGATTTAAGAGGATTAGTTGTGAATTGGGAATTAGTCTTAAGAAAACGTAAGAATCGTATCAAATGTAAACAACTTTTAAGGCTTGGTCCTATGTCATCCTCAATAGATTTAGAGAAGTTTCTGACAAAGTTTGAAGGTACACAAATTCTTATAAAAGAAAAAAACTATAGAAAATTGGACCCTATAAAAAAATCATGTGAATATGATTTTGGGCTATCAAATTTTACTTCTAGATTGTTAGAAGAACTATCAATTAATGAAAAAAACAAAAAGTCCCTTACGCCGTTAGCCCTAAATCTAATAAAGGAAGGTGAGCAAATTAAAGAAATCCTAAAAGAGAAAATTAATATTGATAATCAAATTACTGAGTATTTGCTTGCAAATCTTGTTCCAAAACTTTGGCCAGCTAAAAATCCTATAATGCTCTCCGCTAGTAGCCCGATTAGAGATTGGCTTACTTTTTCTGAGAATTGTACTTTAACAAGAAATTGTTTCAGCTTTAGAGGAGCTTCCGGCATAGACGGTACTTTATCTCTTGCATTAGGTATTTCTAGAATTAAAAATCCTCTACTTCTCGTGACTGGAGATTTGGCTTTTATTCATGATATAAACGGTTGGCTGGCTGAACATTCAATCGATATGAATTTAACAATTCTTCTGATAAATAATAATGGTGGAAATATATTTAATCGTATTTATAAAGAAAATTTAAAAGAAGATGAATTAAAAAAACTTTTTCTTATGCCAAAAGAAATAAACTGGGCAAAACTCGCAGAGGGCTATCAAGTAAAATTTAAAAGTGTGGAAAATTTTAAAAAATTACGAGAGGCATTTGATTGGAGCATTTCCATCCAGAAATCTGTAATAATTAAAGTAGATGTTGATTCAGAAAATGAAATTTGTGAAAAAAATGCCCTCCTAGAAAAAATAATTGGCATTTAAATTTATCATTATCTACCTTTGAATAATTATGTTTCATGAAAGTATTACCTGGTAAAAAAACTTTAAATTGGTCCGAATGCAAATCATATAAGGATATATTGTTCCACAAGTCAGATGAGGGGATTGCGAGAATTGCAATTAATCGGCCTGAAAAAAGAAATGCATTTAGACCACAAACTGTAGATGAACTTATTAACGCATTTAATATCGTAAGAAATGATGAAACTATTGGCGTAGTTCTTTTTACAGGTGCGGGACCTGACAAGAAAGGTACTTATTCTTTTTGCTCTGGAGGTGATCAGAGTGTAAGAGGTGAAAATGGATATAAAAATGATCAAGGGAAGCAAAGATTAAATGTACTTGAACTTCAAAGATTAATAAGAAGTTTGCCTAAAGTGGTTATTGCCTTAGTTCCGGGGTTTGCAATTGGAGGAGGCCAGGTACTTCATTTGATTTGTGATTTAAGTATCGCCTCTGAAAATGCAATATTTGGTCAAACAGGTCCAAGAGTTGGTAGTTTTGATGCGGGTTTTGGATCTAGTTATTTGGCAAGACTTGTGGGTCAAAGAAAAGCAAAAGAAATTTGGTTTTTATGTAGAAAATATAATTCCAAGGAAGCTCTTAAGATGGGCTTGATAAATGCAATTACAAAGATTGAAGAATTAGAAGCTGAGGGTGTAATCTGGGCAAGAGAGATTTTACGAAATAGTCCAACTGCTATTCGTATTCTTAAAGCTTCATTCAATGCAGAGAATGATGGGATTGCGGGAATTCAAGAATTATCTGGATACGCAACTCAATTGTTCTATTCAACTGAAGAAGCTCAAGAAGGTAGAGATGCCTTTCTTGAAAAGCGTCCACCAGACTTTTCTGACTATAAGTGGACAACTTAGTTTATTTTCAAAAGAACTTTTTAGATAATTATCAATGAGAATTCTTCTTGCAGCTGCTGAATGTGCTCCAATGATCAAAGTTGGAGGTATGGGAGATGTGGTTGGTTCGTTACCTCCATCTTTGATAAAACTTGGTCACGATGTGCGGGTAATAATTCCAGGATATGGAAAATTATGGAGTCTTTTAGAGGTATCGAATGAACCAGTCTTTAGAGCAAATACAATGGGCACCGATTTCGCCGTATATGAAGCAAAACATCCCATTCATAATTATGTGATTTACCTAGTGGGTCATCCAACATTTGACTCTGACCAAATATACGGAGGCGAAAATGAGGACTGGCGCTTTACATTTTTTGCTAGTGCCACTGCAGAATTTGCATGGAATTGTTGGAAACCTCAAGTTCTCCATTGCCATGATTGGCACACTGGAATGATCCCTGTGTGGATGCATCAGGATCCCGAAATAAGTACAGTCTTCACAATTCATAATTTAAAATACCAAGGCCCTTGGAGATGGAAACTTGAAAAAATGACTTGGTGTCCTTGGTATATGCATGGAGACCACACAATGGCAGCGGCAATGTTGTATGCAGATAGGGTCAATGCTGTATCCCCGACTTATGCAGATGAGATTAAAACTTATGAATATGGAGAAAGCCTTGAAGGATTACTTAATTACATTTCAGGTAAATTAAGGGGAATTCTTAATGGTATAGATCTTGATGAATGGAATCCAGCCAAAGATCCAGTTTTACCAGCAAAATTTAGTATTAAGAATTTAGAAAATAGGCTAGAAAATAAAAAAATTCTGCAGAGAGAAATGGGTCTCGAAGTTAATCCTAAAAAATATCTTTTAGGTATGGTCAGTAGGTTAGTTGATCAGAAAGGAGTTGACTTACTTCTGCAAGTTTCAAGAAGACTTTTAGCATATACAGATTCGCAAATAGTTGTTTTAGGGACTGGAGATAGATATTTAGAGTCAGGATTATGGCAACTTGCATTAGATTACCCAGGGAGATTTTCTGTATTTCTTACCTATGATGATTCTTTATCAAGGCTTATATATGGTGGCTCTGATGCATTTTTAATGCCAAGCAGATTCGAGCCTTGTGGCATTAGTCAACTACTTGCTATGAGGTATGGTTCTATTCCAATCGTAAGGCGAGTCGGTGGTTTAGTTGATACAGTTTTACCTCATGATCCAGAAAATAATAGTGGCACTGGTTTTTGCTTCGATCGCTTTGAACCCATAGATTTCTACACATCTTTAGTAAGGTCTTGGGAGGCCTTCAGACATAAAGATAGTTGGAAATTATTGCAGAAAAGAGCAATGAGCCAAGAGTTTAGTTGGCAAAGATCCGCACTAGAATACGAAATTATGTACAAAGATGTTTGTGGAATAAAAGAACCATCTCCAGATTTTGCTGAAGTTGAAAAATTCTCTTATGGGCAATCGGCTGATCCATCATTAAACAAAAGTATAACTTAATTTTTTAATGGAATTCTCTCTATCAGAATTAAACAATGTTTTGGGGGATATTAAAAATTTGGGCGAGGGGAAAAGAGATTCTTTAAATTTCAAAAATATAAGTATTGATAGTAGAACTTTATTAAAAAATGATCTCTTTATAGCTATAAAGGGTAAAAATTTTGATGGGCATAGTTTTCTTTCAGATGTTTTAGATAAAGGAGTTAAATCTGTAGTAATTAAAAAAGGGATGCAGAGATTACTTCCTAGTAATTTTCCTTATTGGGTTGTAAATGACACATTAGAAGCATTTCAAAAATTAGCATTGCTAAAAAGAAAAAAATTAAAAATCCCTATTATCGCTGTAACTGGATCAGTGGGTAAAACAACAACAAAAGAAATGATTGGTGAAGTTTTAAATAAATTTGGAAGAATTAAATTATCCCATTCAAATTTCAATAATGAGTTTGGAGTTGGTCTTACTATTCTTGCTACAGATATAAAAGATAAAGCTTTAGTTCTTGAGATGGGGATGAGAGGTCCTGGACAGATTGAGAATTTATCTAAATATAGTGAACCCGATATTGCAGTTATTACAAACATTGGCTCAGCTCATATTGGATTGTTAGGTTCAAAAAAAAATATTACTTATGCAAAGTGTGAAATTAGTAAGTTCTTAAATCCCAAAGGAGTTGTAATAATTCCAGCAAATGATTCATTCCTAGAAAAAACTTTAAAAGAATTTTGGAAAGGTAGAGTTTTGAAAGTAAGACTATTAAATATAGAAAATCAAAAGGATAATTTCAAGAGAGATGAAAATTTGCGAGGATTTTATAATCCTTCGAATAAAACAATTTTAATTGAAGAAAATACATTTGAAATTTCACTTGAGGGATTTCACAATGCTTCGAATTTCTTATTTGCTTATGCAGTTGCTAAAGAGTTAGGTATTGATTTCGCAAGTTTTAATAAATTTGATTTTGTAAGTTTAGGTGGAAGGAATAAAATTTTTAAATCAGTAAAAACAACAATATATGATGAGACATATAATGCTTCGCCAGAGTCAGTAAAAGCATGTATCAAAAACCTGCTTGAAAAACCGAGAAATAAATTTTTCATATTTGGAAGTATGCAAGAATTGGGAAAAGAATCTGAAAAATATCATAAGGAAATATTCAACTTAATAAATAATTCAGATATAGAAAAGTGTTTATTTATTTGCGATAAAGAATATGAAAAAATTTATACAAATTATCTAAAAAATAAGAAAAAATTCTTAGTTTTAAATCATATTAAAGATATACCTCAAGAGATAAACAAATCTACAAAAAAAGGAGATTCTATTCTTATTAAGGGGAGCAGATGTTGGCAACTTGAAAAAATTATTGGATTAATTTACTAGATTAGGATTTCTTTCTTTCCCAATTTTCTATATTTACTTGCTTAGTTCTTGAGATCGCTAATGAATTATCTTTAGAGTCTTTTGTGATCACTGAACCAGCTCCTGTTGTTACTGATTCCCCTAGATTTATTGGCGCTACAAAAACTGTGTTTGCACCAATACTGGAATTTTTGCCAATTTTTGTTTTATGTTTTTTCTGTCCATCAAAATTTGCAGTAATAGTGCCTGCTCCAATATTTGTAGATCTTCCAATAATAGAATCACCAATATAACTTAGATGGTTTACTTTAGATTCCTCCTCTAGATGACTATTTTTGATTTCAACATAATTACCTATTTTGCTATGGGAAGATATTTTGGAATTGGGTCTTATATGGCTATAAGGGCCAATTTTTATATAATCCTCTATCTTAGAATCATAAACGGTAGAGTTTAAAATTTCACAATTTAATCCCACATTAGAATTCTCAATAAAAGTATTTGGACCAATAATGCAATGACTTTTTATTTTGGTATTTCCTCTTATATGTGTATTAGCTTCTATGATTACATCCTTACCAATTTCAGCTTCTTCACTAATTGAACAACTTGCTTTATTTATAAAAGTTACACCATTAAGCATAAGTTTTTCTTTAATTAAATTCTGAATACATTCTTCGCACTCTGATAGTTGAATTCTGTTATTAATTCCTTGAAGCTCTCCATTATCCTCTACCTCGAGACTTAAGGAGTTCTTTAGCAAAGATATTGTATCTGTTAAGTAAATCTCTTTTTGATTATTATTGCTCTGCAAGGTATTAATTATTTCTGACAAGTTACCCCAGTTAAAACAGTAAACACCTCCATTTATTAATGGATTTTCTCTTTCTTGATCATTGCAATCTTTTTCTTCAACAATTCTTTCTATAAAATCCCCTTTCAAAAAAACTCTGCCATATCCATGAGGATTTGTTTTCTTTGTAGTAATTAAAGAAACATCAGCATTTTTTGAATCGTGTAAATATAAAAGTCTTTTTAGAGTACTTGGCCTAATGAGTGGCACGTCACCGTTAAGTACCAAAAGTTTTCCTTCATGTTTTTTTACTTCTTTACAAAGCACCTGGATAGCATGACCGGTTCCTGATTGAGGTTCTTGAACAACAACATGGATTTTTTTATTGTTTGGGATTGACTTTTGTACTTCTTTTGATTTGTGTCCAGTAATTACGAAAATCCTATCAGGTTTTAATTCGACACATGAGTCAATTACTCTTTGTAGAAGAGTTTTGCCAGAAATTTTATGTAAAACTTTTGGCAATGAGCTTTCCATCCTAGTGCCCTTTCCTGCCGCTAATATCGCAACACTTAACATGTTTAGTTGAAATCCTAATTTAAATCTAACTCTTAACGGATAACTTCGTCATTCCCCACTTCGCTCTCCATTTATTTGTAGATAATAGATTTGATAATAATTGCTCATCTAATCTTCTCCTGATTATATCGTCTTTACTTGAGTTCAAATCTTGATCTCTATATGAAATACTAGCTTTAGTTAAGAGATGTTCTTCTTCCATTAAAGATAACTTTTCAAAATTGTAATTAGGTTTCAATTTATTCTTATCAAATTTTGATATTGCGACAGTTCCCTGACTCCAAAAAGGTCTGTTTTTTAAACTTGGCTTAATAGTAAAAATTTCTAATCCAAGATTTCTTAAGGTTTTTCTTACTGCCGCTGATGAAGAATAAGTTATTAAATAACCCTGAGGATTAAGGTTCTCTATGACTTTGGATAAAAATTCAATTGTCCATACTTGTGGGCATTTTTGAGGAGAAAAACCATCTAAATAAATCAGATCGAATTTAATAGAGGAAGGAATAATGTTGATTTTTTCTCTAGCATCACCCCACAAAATACTGCATTTAAAAAATTGATCCTCAAAGGAATCTTTTCGATAAAGTGATTCAAATATTTTTTTGACTTTTGGATCCCATAATTTAAGGAAAGATTCATTTCTAAGCGAATATTCAAGAGGCTTTTTATCAATCTCCAATGCATACAAATTTAAATATGATTTTTGTTTAATTAATTCATCTAATAATGAAGCGGAATTGTATCCTAAACCAAAACATATATCCAAAACATTAAGAGATTTGCCCTTAAATCTTTGCAAATTAGAAGTAGCTGTAAACTTTGACTTTGTTTCCTCTAATGCGCCAAATAAACTATGGAAGTTCTCTTGAAAAAATACACTTCTCAGAGAGTAACTACCATCTTTAGTTAAAACTTCTATTAATTCAGACAAAAACTTTTGTGACTAGTTAGTTAGTTTAGCTAGATCTTCCCAAAAAGTGGGATACGAGACGCTAGCAGCATCAGATCTCATGATTTTTGAGGTACCTTTAGCAAGAAGTGAAGCGATAGCAAGACTCATTGCTACTCGATGATCTGTCTCACTATCTACCTCCGCAGAATCAAATTTTGATTGCCCATTAATGATTAACCCATCCTCTTTTTCTGTTATTTCAGCGCCGAATTTTTGCAACTGTCGAGCCATGACTTTTAATCGATCTGTCTCCTTAACTCTTAATTCTTGTGCATCCTTAATTTCAGAAACTCCATTACAAAAACAGGCTGCAACTGTAAGGATAGGAATTTCATCTATAAGTTTTGGGAGAATATTCCCTTCAATAGTGAATGGTCTTAAATTATTTGAAGTCTTTACTTTAATAGATCCAATAGGTTCTCCCGCAAAAGTTGATTTATCTAGAATCTCATAATTGCACCCCATTGAATCCATTACATTTAAAATCCCTGTTCTAGTGGGATTTAATCCGACATTTTGAATTAAAACCTCTGAATTTGGAACAATAGATGCAGCAATCATCCAAAAAGAAGCAGAACTTATATCTCCAGGAATCAATATTCTTTGACCAATTAAGTTTCCCCCTGACTTGATAACTACATTCCTTCCTAATTCTCCTCTGATACTGATGTCTGCTCCAAATGCTTTTAGCATTCTTTCAGTATGATCTCTTGAAGATGCTGGTTCAATTACAGAAGTAGTTCCAGAAGCATTGAGGCCTGCCAATAATATTGCCGATTTCACTTGAGCACTTGCTACTGGAGTTCCAATAACACATCCCTTAAGTTTTTTTCCATCAATTGAGATTGGAGCTTTGTTACCGCCTTCCCTCCCATAAATTTTGCCACCCATCAAAGATAATGGTTTACCAACTCTCCCCATGGGCCTTTCGTTAAGAGAATCGTCCCCGGTTAAGATGAAATTCTTACCTTCTTGTGCGGCTAATAAACCCATTAATAACCTCATAGTGGTTCCTGAATTTCCACAATTTAGAATTTCTTTTGGTTCTTTTAACCCATCAAGACCCAATCCTGAAATCGTAAAAGGCTCATTTTTTTTTATTTCTGGGATATTTATACCTAACTTTCTTAGACAATCAGCAGTTGAAAGTGGATCTTCAGAATGTAAGAACCCCTCAATAGTCGTCTCACCCTCAGCAAGACTTCCTATTATTAGAGCTCTATGAGAAATAGATTTATCTCCAGGTACTTTTACTTTTCCTTTTAAATTAACTCCACCATTTATTGCGCGGATATTATTCATTTTCAAATTAATTACTAGATAAGATTTCTGTAAAAACAAATTAGTTTTATATTATCAATAAGTTTGTTTTTTAAAAAAAAATAATCAAATTAAGTAACTGTTTTCTATAATAATATTTAAAAAAGGATTCAATTATTAATCTTACTTATCATCACGTTGCAAAGGATGTTCCTGAAAATAGTCTTGACATCGCAGTGGTTATTGATGTTTTAAGAGCTACAACCACAATTTCTTGGGCTTTAAAAAATGGAGCTGACTCAATACAAGTTTTTGCAGATTTAGATTTATTAAAAGAATCTGCAATTAAGTGGCAAGCTGAAAAGAGACTAATGCTTGGAGAGAGAGGTGGAAAAAAGATTGAGGGTTTTGATTTAGGAAATTCTCCTTTATCAGTTACAAAAAAAGTTGTTAATGGTAAAAGACTATTTATGAGTACGACTAATGGTACTAAATCATTGCAAAAAGTTCAAAATGCTAAGCATTTATTTGCTATGAGTCTTCCAAATAGGAAAGCAGTTGCCGAAAAAATCATTTCATTAAAAAGTGAAAATGTTTTAATACTTGGTAGTGGTTGGGAAGGCTCTTATTCACTTGAAGATTCTTTAGCTGCTGGTGCTTTGGCTTCATACCTAAAACAGAACTATGATTTCGAAATTAATATTCTAAATGACGAATTACAAGCTGCTTTGGCACTTTGGGATGTCTGGAAAAATGATATTTTGAAATGTTTAAAAACAGCAACCCATGGCAAAAGATTGACAAGTCTTGGAGATTATGAGGATGATTTAAAATGTTGCTCTGAACTTGATTGCTTAGATATTGTTCCAGCTCAAGTTGAAAGAGGTGTAATTCGTGCCTCATGATTTACGAATTGGTTTATTAGGAGTAAAGTCTTGACTGATTTTTTGGTAGCTGCATTGCAAATTACAAGTACTTCAAATGTTGAAGCAAATTTTACTGAAGCAGAAGAACAGATTGAATTAGCTACTAGAAGAGGTGCTGAGTTAATAGGATTGCCTGAGAATTTTGCTTTTTTAGGGGGAGATGATGAAAAACTTAGATTAGCTTCTGAATTGTCAGAGAAGTGTGCAAATTTCCTAAAAACTATGTCACAAAGATATCAAGTATTTCTTTTGGGAGGAGGGTATCCCGTCCCTGCTGGTGATGATAGTCATACATTTAATAGGTCAGCCTTATTTGGGAAAGATGGACAGATTTTGGCAAAATATGACAAGATTCATTTGTTTGATGTTGATTTGCCAGATGGAAATTTATACAAGGAATCATCCACTATTTTATCGGGAGCAGAGTATCCACCTGTTGTAGATATCCCAGGTTTATGCAAAATAGGATTGTCGATTTGTTACGACGTTAGATTTCCTGAACTCTATAGATATTTGTCTTCCAATGGTGCAGAGCTAATTATGATTCCCGCAGCTTTTACAGCATTTACTGGAAAAGATCATTGGCAAATCCTATTACAAGCAAGAGCAATTGAGAATACAGCATATGTAGTCGCACCAGCTCAAACTGGGATTCATTATGGAAGAAGGCAAAGTCATGGCCATGCAATGGTAATTGACCCTTGGGGTACAGTTTTATCTGATGCTGGAAAAACTCAGGGAGCTGCTATAGCACCTGCTGACAAAGAAAGAGTAAAGAAAATTAGGGAGCAGATGCCAAGCCTTAAACATAGAAAAAGTAAATTGTTTTCAAACTAATGAAAAAGTTTTTAGGTAAAAAACTTTTTCGTTATTTATCCGTTTTTTTATTTTTAAATTCAACAATACTTCCAGTTAAATCTTCAAGTGCTCTTGCGGCATGGGCTATAAATACTAATGGGGTTTTAGAATTAAGAACTAAGTCAAATACTAATTTAAGAGCATACTTTCAGAAGGCTAACCAAATTTCGGGGGATAGATTCTGGGTAGATTTTCCGGGAGAATTAAAAAATCCCAGAACAATAAAAGGTAATGGCCAAATAAAAGAAATTAGATTAGGTAAACCAGATAAGGGTAAAACAAGACTTGTAATTGAATTTAAGGAAGAGACTTATTTGAACCCTTTGACTTGGCAAATGGTTGGCTTAGATCAAAATAGATGGAGAATTAAACTATTTAAACCAAAATATTCATTTAAAAAGATTGGTGAAGGTTTAGTTAAAAAGAAAAGAGGATATATCAAAGCAAATAAAGATTTAATTCATAAGAAGAGAAACAATTATGGTTACTTGAAACTACCAGAGGTAAAACGAAACAAGTTTGAGGTTGTAATCGATCCAGGGCATGGAGGACCTGATCCAGGAGCAATAGGTATTGGGGGTATTAGAGAAACAGATGTTGTTCTAGAGATTTCAAAAATAGTTAAAAATTTACTTTCTGAGAAAGGTGTCAAAGTAAGGTTGACTAGAACAAATGAGGTTGATTTGGATTTATCTCCAAGAGTTTCCATTGCCAATAATACCGATGCAGATATCTTTGTAAGTATTCATGCAAATGCCTCAAGGGGTAAAAGAAGAGACATAAATGGATTGGAAACCTTTTATTACAGAGGGTGGAGAGGAAGATTACTCGCGAAAAGAATTCAAAAACAAATCTTAAACGTTTCCCCTGGGAGTCCTGATCGAGGAGTTAAACAAGGTCGATTTTATGTAATTAAAAATACTAGGATGCCGGCAGTCCTTGTGGAAATTGGATTTTTAACGGGAAGATTAGATGCAAGAAGGTTAGAAAAAATAACCCATCGAAAAAGATTAGCCTATGCAATTGCAAAAGGCATCCTCGAATATTTAGATAAAGTAGGGTGAAACTTAAAATAGGTATATTTGATAGCGGAATAGGTGGTTTTACTATCCTTAATTCTTTATTAAAAACTCGTAATGATGTAGAAGTTTTTTATTTAGCAGATACAAAAAGAATACCTTTTGGGAACAAAAATTCTAAAGAAATAAGATTAATTGCAAAGGAGATTTGTACTTTTTTTATTGATAAGAATTTGGATGCACTTTTAGTTGCTTGTAACACTACAAATGCATGCGCGCTAGATATTCTAGAAGATAATCTAAAGGTTCCTTGTTTTGACCTTATAAACTCAGTTTCTGAAATAGTTGATAAACAAAGAATAGGTGTCTTAGCAACACAAACTACTGTTAAATCATCGTATTACAAGAAAGCTATAAATGCTAAAAAAGAGAATACGAAAATATTTCAGCAAGAATGTCCAAAATTTGTATCAGAAATTGAAAAAGAAAAATTAAATCTTGATAAGTTAAATAGTCTTTCAAACTTATACTTAAGACCACTAATAAACAAAAATATTGAAGAATTAATACTTGGATGTAGTCACTATCCTTTAATTTATGACTTTTTAAGAAATAAATTAGATTCAAATATAAAAATTATTGATCCATCCATAGCATTAATAAAAAAATTTAATGAATCTTTTGCTATCCCAGAAACTGACCGCTATGAGTGTATTTCTCTCGAAAATGTAAAATTTTTTGTTACTTCAGAAAAGGATGAGTTTTCCAATAAAGTAAAATTTTGGCTTGGAATTAATAAAGAAATTAGGTTGGTTAACCTCCGAAGTAATGTTTGATTCCTTAAGATATAAGAGAGGTCAACCATGAATACAGTAACAGAGCTACTACAACCAGTTGAAAATGATCTTGATGATCTTATTTTAGAACTGAAAAATCTAATAGGAGCTGGTCACCCAATTCTTCAAGCCGCAGCGGAACATCTTTTTAGTGCTGGGGGCAAAAGGTTGAGACCTGGCATAGTTTTATTGATTTCAAAAGCTATATCTCCTGAATTTTGCTTGACAACTAAACATAAAAGGCTTGCTGAAATAACTGAGATGATTCATACAGCCTCATTAGTCCATGATGATGTTGTTGATGAGGCTTCTACAAGAAGAGGTGTAGATACAGTTCATAGTAGATTTAATACCAGAGTAGCTGTCTTAGCGGGTGATTTTTTATTCGCTCAAGCAAGTTGGCACCTAGCAAATCTTGACAATGTAAATGTAGTTAAATTACTGAGTAGAGTAATAATGGATTTAGCAGAGGGTGAAATTAAACAAAATTTAAATAGATTTGATTCAGCTCAATCATTTTCCAAATACATTAATAAAAGTTATTGTAAAACAGCATCATTAATAGCAAATAGTTGCAAAGCAGCTGGAGTTTTGAGTGGGATTAATGACGAAAACCTAACCTCTTTGTACGATTTTGGCAAAAATATTGGTTTAGCATTCCAAGTTGTAGATGACATTCTTGACTTTACTGGAAATGATAAACAACTTGGAAAACCTGCTGTAAGTGATCTTGCTAGTGGTTATCTTACCGCTCCAGTTTTATATGCCTTAGAAGAAAATAAACAATTATCAGTTCTTATAAACAGAGAACTTGCTGAAAAAAATGATTTAGATGATGCTCTTAATATCATCATGAACTCTAAAGCTATTGAAAGCTCAAGGAAACTAGCTGAGGATTTTGCAATTCTTTCTAAAGAAGCTATAGTCTGGCTTCCCGATTCAGAATATAAAAGAGCTTTACTGGCTCTTCCAGAATTTGTTCTTAGCCGTATTTATTAGATACATTAGAAATAAATCTTTGAGCTAAATTAATATTAAAATTTTTGAAAACCCTAATTTTTTCGACTAAATTTATTAAGCATAGATTTATTTAATGTCATTAGATAAAAAAAATTCAATCAATAACATACTTGAAGAAAAGAGAATTTTTCCTCCATCAAAAAAATTTGCAGAAAACTCAAATATTAGTACTCAAGAAGAATTACGTCGTCTAAAAAAACAAGCATCAGATAATCCTATTCAATTTTGGGAATCTTTTGCAAAATCTGAATTAGATTGGTTTGAGCCATTTCAAACTGTATTAGATAACGAAAATGCGCCCTTTTTTAAATGGTTCAAAGAGGGGAAACTCAATATTACATACAACTGCTTAGATAGACATATTAAGAGAGGGCTTGGAGGAAAGACTGCCCTTATATGGGAAGGCGAACCCGGAGATAGTAAAAAATATACTTACGAAGAACTTCTGAAAGAGGTTTGTAAAGCAGCTAATGCATTAAAAGCAATTGGTGTAAAAAAAGGAGATTTGGTATGTATTTATATGCCGATGATTCCTGAAGCAATGTTTGCGATTTTAGCTTGTGCAAGAATTGGCGCGCCTCATTCAGTTGTCTTCGGAGGATTTTCTTCAGAAGCTTTAAAAGATAGGTTAATTGATGGTAACGCCAGATTTGTTGTTACTGCTGATGGTGGCTTTAGAAAAGATAAGGTTATTGAACTTAAGAAAGCAGTTGATGCGGCCATTGAAAGTGGGGCAGATAAAGTTGTTGAAAAAGTAGTTGTTGTTCAACGATCCCAAAAAAATATTTCGATGGTTGATGCTAGAGATTTTTGGTGGCACGAATTATTAAAAGATCAAAAAGATCATTGTGAACCAGAAATAATGAATAGCGAAGATAGACTTTTTATTCTTTATACTTCAGGCTCTACCGGAAAGCCCAAAGGTGTAGTTCACACTACAGGTGGTTACAATCTTTGGTCCCATTTGACATTTAAATGGATTTTTGATTTAAAAGATGACGATATTTACTGGTGTACTGCTGATGTTGGTTGGATTACAGGTCATAGTTACATAGTTTATGGCCCTTTATCTAATGGTGCTACAACCATAATGTATGAGGGAGTGCCAAGACCCTCAAATTTAGGGGCTTTTTGGGAAATTGTTCAAAAATATAAGGTTTCTATTTTTTATACTGCACCAACTGCAATAAGAGCATTTATGAAGTCTGGGCGTGAAATTCCTGATAAATATAATTTGGAGAGTCTTAGACTTTTGGGCACAGTTGGCGAGCCAATTAATCCTGAAGCATGGATGTGGTACAGGGATGTTATTGGTAAAGATAAATGCCCTATTGTTGATACTTGGTGGCAAACTGAGACTGGTGGCGTGATGATAAGTCCGTTGCCTGGAGTCGTTGCTACAAAGCCAGGTTCAGCTACTTTCCCTCTGCCAGGAATAGAAGTTGAAATTGTAGATAAGAATGGAGATAAGGTTAAGGAGAACGAGGGTGGCTATTTAATTGTTAAGAAACCTTGGCCAGGAATGATGAGAACAATTCACGGAAATTCAGAGAGATATTTGGAGAGTTATTGGGAATATATTTCCTTTAAGGGAGAAAAAAATGTTTATTTTGCTGGAGATGGAGCACGCATTGATGAAGATGGATATATATGGATTATGGGAAGAGTTGATGATGTCATAAGTGTTTCAGGACATCGTTTAGGAACAATGGAAATAGAATCTGCTTTGGTAAGTCATAAATCAGTTGCAGAGTCCGCAGTCGTTGGCAAAAAAGATGATTTAAAAGGTGAAGTTATAGTTGCTTTTGTATCTCTAGAGAAAGACGTGAAGGGTTCTTCAGAATTAGTAGAGGATCTAAAGAAACATGTTGTTAATGAAATTGGAATTATCGCAAAGCCTGAAAAGATTATAATTTCTGACTCTCTTCCGAAAACACGTAGTGGAAAAATTATGAGGCGTATTTTAAGATCTTTAGCTGCAGGAGAAAAAATTAGCGGCGATATAAGCACTCTTGAAGATAGTTCTGTTTTGGAAAAGCTGAAAGAATTATCCTAATCAGATTCATCAATTAAATTGGAAATTTTTTTTATAGTATTTCTTTTGAATTCATCATCTGCCCAGTCTCCCAAAAAATTTTCTCTTAGTCCTGCGCTCGCAATTATAGTGTGTGTACCTTTTAACATTACGCCCTTAGAATTATCTTCTTTTCTTGCTTTCAGGCAAGAAAATAATTTATCTGTTTGATCTAATTCATCTGAGTTGAATTTTATTAGGAAGTTATTTTTTTGATTATATGTTTTTTCAATTAATCGCAAAGTTCTTTCAGGGCTTGGGCTGAATTCACTGTTAAATTCTAATTTTTGAGAAATTTGTTTCAATAATGGAATAGATTTGTTAGCACTGAAGTTATTAAAACTTATAGAAATGAATTTTTCACAATTTCTTCCACCATCAGGGGAAATTAGATGAAGTTTGCAGCCTAGGCTATGACCAATTCTTATCGAAGGAATTGACGTTCCTATTCTTTTTGATAATGATATTCGACAATTCTTGAAATCCCTCCATGCTTTAATAGCAAGTTGTTGGTGATCAAATTGTGGAGTGTATTTATATGCATGTACTGCATAGTTTTTATTAATTAAACTCTCTATGAATCTTTTATAAGTTAAATCTGGTTTAGAAGCTAGATAACTTCCACCAATAAATTCCACAATTTTTTTAGGATTTGAAGGCCAATAACAGAAATTGTTAAATTGAAATTTTGTAAAAGTCATCTTCTATAAACTAAAATTTTTAAAAAATATTTTCTAGCCTGTTTTTTAATTTATATTAATTTAAAAGAAATATTTATTAAATGCGTCAAGATAAATGAAAGTATTTTGAGTTAATTGGAATTATTTAACAAAAAAGAATTAAATCAATTGGATTTAATTCATGAGCAAATTAACATCAATCCCTCCGAAGAGAAGGTAACGAATAAAAATAAAAAAATTGAAAAAATTTTAATTCTTGATACTGAAACAACAGGTTTAGACGAAAATAAAGATGAAGTGATAGAAATAGGTTGTATCTTATTTGATGTATCTTTTAAATGTGTACTTTCACAAGTTTCTTTTTTATTTCCAGTTAACAATAATGAAGCCGAACATGTAAATGGTATATCTGCAGAAGTAACTAATATCTCTCAACCATGGGAAGATGGATTGAATTTCTTTTTAAAACTTGTTGATTCTGCAGATTTCCTCGTTGCTCATAATGTGGATTTTGATAAGAAATGGTTTGGCAAAGGAAGATTGCCTAAGCTTAATAAGAAATGGATATGTAGTTTAGAGGAAATTAATTGGTCTTTTCAAAAATCACTAAAAACAAGACCTTCAGTAACTGATCTAGCCTTATCTTTTTCAATACCAGTTTGGAATTTACATAGAGCTTTATCTGATTGCTTTTATATATCTGAGGTCTTTAAAAAATGCGACAACTTAGAGGAACTTTTACTTAAAGCTACTGAACCGAGGTTTTTATACAAAGCTTTGGTTAGTTATGAAGATAGGTCTTTAGCTAAAAATGCTGGGTTCAGATGGAATAGTCCTGTGCAAGGAGCTTGGTCAAGAAAATTAACTAGTGATGAGGCAAAAAATCTTGATTTTAAAGTTGAGATTTTGAATTAATATTTATTTAATTTTTTGACTAAGAAAATATTTAGTGCATCTTACAAGGCATCCATTTATTGCCCATTTTATGTGCTCCAATACATCCCTATTTTGAAGCGGCTTTTTCAGCCTCTTGTTTAGTTTTAAATAGATCTGACATCATATTTTCCTTATTTGAATTTGAAATTTGTTTGGAATGACTATGATGATTTTTATCAGAATTAGGAGAATACTCCCATATCCCCATAGTTGTAAAACCTGCAGAGATAATTCCCATCCCGACTACTGATAAATTGACTATTCCCATTGCCACTGCACCAAAAGAAAACACACCCATTGGGACTACCCCTACACTTATCACTCCCATTGGCACTATTCCAATTGAAACTATACCAAGAGGTGCTATTCCAAAAGCAATTTTTTTTGGTTTTGTACCGCAATGTTGATTCTCTTTACTTTTATTAATTCCCAATAGTTTTTCTAAATGTTAAATTAAAATTGTCTCACAAAATAACCAATCAAAGATTAATTTCTAGATGAATTAAAAATTTTGAATTATTTTTTAGAACTTTGAATAACTTAAAAAACCTAAGAGGAACAGTAGACCTATTTCCTGATCAATTAATAAAGTGGCAAAACGTTGAAAAAATTTTATTAGAACAGCTTTCTAGAGCATCAATTAAGGAAATAAGAACACCAATATTGGAAATGACCGAATTATTTATAAGAGGAATTGGTGAAGGAACAGATGTTGTCAGTAAGGAAATGTATACATTTCTTGATAGGGGGGAGCGATCCTGCACTCTTAGGCCTGAAGGGACAGCCTCAGTGGCACGAGCGTTAATACAAAATGGAATATCGTCTAATCCTCTTCAAAAACTTTGGTACATGGGTCCTATGTTTCGATACGAAAGACCTCAAGCAGGCAGGCAAAGACAGTTTCATCAATTAGGTGTTGAGTTTATAGGACATCATTCAGTTAGAAGTGATGTCGAAATTATTGCTTTAGCTTGGGATATCTTAGGTAAATTAGGAATAAAAGAACTCAATCTTGAAATAAATACGTTAGGTAATACTAATGACAGATCTAATTTTCAAAAATCTTTTTTAAAATGGTTAGAAACAAATAGAGATTCTCTAGATTTAGATTCTCAGAATAGAATTTCAAAAAACCCTTTGAGGATTTTGGACTCAAAGAATATTCAAACAAAAAAAGTTCTTGAAAATGCACCAAGATTATTTAATTTTTTATCTGAAAAAAGTCATAATAGATATTTAGACTTAAAAAGACAATTAGAGGTTTTAAAAATACCTTATGTAGAAAATTTTAATCTTGTAAGAGGTTTAGATTACTACACTCATACAGCTTTTGAAATTACTAGTGGGGCACTGGGCTCCCAAGCTACAGTTTGCGGAGGAGGGAGATACGACGATTTAATAAAACAAATGGGAGGGCCAAACACTCCTGCAATTGGTTTCGCTATTGGTTTAGAAAGATTAATTTTACTCGCAGGAAAAGAGCTTGAAATTCCAAGAAATACTGATATCTATATCATTAACCAAGGCTTAATTGCTGAATCATTAGCAATGGATTTATCCAGAAAATTAAGAAATTACGATTTGCTAGTTGAGTTAGATTTAAGCGGAGCCTCATTCTCTAAGCAATTTAAAAAGGCAAATAAACTTAAATCTAAAAGTATTATTGTTATTGGTGATGATGAGGCAGTTAATGGGGAATTCATTATAAAACTCTTTGATCAATCAGGTAATGGGAATGAAGAGGAGGTTATATCTTTTGAGAATGATATTAAATTAGAAAATTGGATAAACAATAACCTACTCCCAAAATGATGCTCTTAAAGTTAATAATAATTTTTCTTGTAATATTTATTTTTTTTTATTTAAGGAATTTTCTTAAATTAAATAGAAAACAAAAAGTTTTAAAAGCTAAAAAATTAACAACTTTCAATAAAAAGAATCTTAATAATTGGATGAATTTAACTAAAAAAGAAAGATATAACTTATCAAAACAAGATTCTGTTAACTATCAGGCTAGAAGAAAACTTTTATTAGACGATATTAGAAATGAATATAAGAAAATATCTAGAAAAAATTCTGAAGGGAACAGTAAGCAAAAATAATTATGGAAAATTACTGGACTTCTAAAAAAAAAATAAATGGATTAAGACATTTTGTTTTAGTAAATGAGACTAAAAAAAATGGAAATATTAGTTTTTTAATGGTTTCTGTCCTTGATTCTGAAATTTACTTGAACACTACTTACGAAGAATTAATAAATAGTGGAAATTGGCAAAAGGGTTGGCTCAATCTCCCAAAGCATCAATCGATTACAGAAGAATACTTTATCTATAAATCCATTTATAAAGGAGAGGGTATCGATGAGATATTCATTAATGAAGAATCTTTATTTAATATTTCTTAATTTGATATAAATCTTTCAAATCTTTTTCTTTGCAAATACTAGGTTTTTTGTAAGTTAATAATTATTTAAAAGTTTTACCCCTTTCAAAAAAATTAAATTAACGTTATCAAGGATTAATAATATTTACTGAATTCAATGTTAGGGGATATGTGGAGCTCATCCGAGTTGACTGCAGAAAAACTAGGAATAACTGAAATTAAACTCTCTTTTTTACGTGAAAATGGAATACTCAAGCCTGGGATTCATTGGAAAAGCTCTCCACTCGGTCAGAAAAAACCTTGGAAACCCAAAGCGCTATATAATGTAAAAATGTGCAGACAAATAATCAATAAATTTTATTTTGAAGAAAACTATGATGTTGCGGCCTAAAAACAATATAAAATTTAATTTGGAAAAAATTTAAAAAAAATCTTTACTCGATTAGATTCTCATCTTTACACTCAATCAGAGTGTTTTGCAAAGTTGGATATAAATTAATCATATTTATGTATTGTTTTGATTTTCTGTAGGATTTTGCAGCCTTTTTGTAGTGAACTTCTGATTTCATTTCTAGCGATAATTTTCTAGAAGACTCTTGAGAAGTAGTCATAATATTAGATGTCTTATCCCATATTTAATAATTGTTTGAGAATGAGGCAATAAACACGATGGTTTAATGAAACAAAACATCGTTTAATGTCAGCAAAAAGAAATTTAGTAAAAAAAAAATTAATTTAAAACTTTTTATATTTGATATGTAATTTATTCTCTGGCAATAACTTTACTGTTGAAATCTAACTTATTTCATATGTAATCGTTTTGGGAAGTTAATTAAATTTTTTTTCTTTGGATTACTAATTTTTACAATTTTGTTGTGAATTCAACTGTTTGATGAAATTTAAAGTATTCTCAAAACGTTTAAGCTAATCATTTCCTAAATGCAAACCTACGGTAATCCAGATACCACTTACGGGTGGTGGGCTGGAAATTCAGGTGTAGCTAATCGCTCAGGAAAATTTATCGCTGCTCATGTCGCTCATGCAGGATTAATTGTTTTCTGGGCTGGTGCCTTCACCCTTTTTGAACTTTCACGATTTGATCCTAGTGTTCCTATGGGTCATCAACCTTTAATTGTTCTTCCACACTTAGCAACTCTTGGCATAGGGTTTGACGCTAATGGCGTTGCGATGGGAGATACTAAACCTGTACTTGCAATAGCAATCGTACACTTAGTTTCTTCTATGGTTTTAGCTGCTGGGGGACTTTTACACTCTCTACTTCTTCCAGGAAATTTAGAAGATTCAGATATTGCTAGAGCAAGAAAATTCAATATTGAATGGGACAATCCTGACAAATTGACATTTATTCTTGGACATCATCTCCTCTTCTTAGGATTTGCTGTTATTGCTTTTGTTGAATGGGCCAGAGTCCATGGGATTTATGATCCAGCTATTGGTGCTGTAAGACAAGTTGAATACGAATTAAACTTAGCAAAAATTTGGAATCATCAAACAGACTTTTTGACTATTGACAGTCTGGAAGAAGTTATGGGTGGTCATGCATTCTTAGCTTTTGTCGAGATTACAGGTGGTGCATGGCATATTGCTACTAAGCAGGTAGGAGAATTTACTAAATTTAAAGGTAAAGGACTTCTATCAGCCGAAGCTGTTCTATCTTGGTCTTTAGCAGGTATAGGCTGGATGGCAATTATTGCAGCTTTCTGGAGTGCAGCAAATACAACTGTTTATCCTGTTGAATATTTTGGTGAACCACTAGAATTGAAGTTTAGTATATCTCCATATTGGATTGATACTGTTGATCTTCCTGATGGTGAGTTCACATCAAGGGCATGGTTAGCAAATGTTCACTATTACTTTGGTTTCTTCTTTATTCAAGGTCATCTATGGCATGCTCTAAGAGCACTAGGCTTTGATTTCAAGAGAGTTACTAATGCTATTAGTAATATTGATAGTGCCACAATTACTCTCAAGGATTAAGTTTTCAATTTTATCATTAACATTAATAAAGGCCCTCTAGAGGGCCTTTTTTATTTGAAAAATTTTGATTATTAATTTAGATTTAGAGTTATATGTTTTTGAAATCATTGAATATTTTTTCGATACAGAATAAAGATATTTTTTCAAATTCTCTATTGATAAGTTTTTTTGGATTGTTAATTATATTTTTTTTGTTGATTTTTGGAAGGAAATTTAAATTAGCTGTTCAACTTGAGAGATTTGGATTGCCTATAGCAGTCATATCAGGAATTTTAGGCATATCTATAGGCCCATTTGGTGCGATACACTTTTTACCAAAAGAAACAATAAATGTTTGGAGTAATTTTCCTACTCCTCTTTTATCATTAGTCTTCGCAACTTTAATGATGGGAAGACCTATACCGAATATAAATGGTTTAGTTAAACCGATTTTTAATCAATTTCTATTAGCTCTTTCACTAGGTTTCGGACAATTTTTTGTCGGTGGCCTTGTTGTTAAATATTTTCTGCCTGCATCTATGAACGCAAATCCTCTAATGGGTTGTTTGTTAGAGGTAGGTTTTGAGGGCGGTCATGGAGCTGCATCAATAATCGGTGAAAGTTTTGATAAACTAGGTTTCCCAAATGGTTTAGATCTTGGTTTGGCTATGGCAACAATGGGTCTTTTATCCTCTTCAATATTTGGTAGCATATTCATCTTCCTTGGAAGAACTTTAGGTCTTTCAGATACTGAGGAAATTCTAGAACAAAAAGATTCTCCCAAGGGAAAAAATAAGACAGGAATTTTTGCAGATTTAAGAATTTTTATAATAAATCTTGGATTCTCTGGTTTGGCAATTTCTTTTGGTATTTTGCTACTTAAATTTTTAAGGTATATTTCAAGTTCTTTTGGTGATTTTTCGAAGGAAATTATTTTTTCACTACCAGTATTTCCTTTTATCCTTATAGGTTCGCTCCTTATAAGATATATTTTAGAGAAAACCAAAAATACAGAATTTATTTCAAATATTCTGCAAAGGGAAATTGGTATTTTATCCACAGATTTGTTGATTTTTACAGCTATGGCGAGTTTAGATATCGCAGTTGTTATTGATAATTGGATACTTATTTTAGTGTTTACTATTTTCGGTTTGTTTTGGAATTTAATCTGCATAGCTTATTTCGCATACTTTATTTTTGATGATTATTGGTTTGAAAAAAGCTTGATAGAGTTTGGTAATTCTACAGGTGTAGTAGCTTCTGGGTTACTTCTCTTAAGGCTTGCAGATCCTAAAAATATTTCTAAGACTTTACCAATTTTTACGTCAAAACAGCTTTTCGCTCAGTTAATTCTTTCTGGGGGACTATTTACAGTTCTTGCACCATTAATGATTTCTAAAATTGGGTTAGATTATTGGACAGAAATTTGTGCCCTAATTACATTCGCAATTCTTTTTATTGCATTGATTTTTAATAAAGTAGAGATGAAAAAGTTTCAATAAGAACCCTAAAATAGTATTAGCCTAAATTTTATTTTAATGTCATTTACACCCTACGATATTCCACCTCAAGAAAATAAAGGAAAGTGGTTTAGGAGTCATTTACTCGGAAGAGAAATCGAACTAGGAGAATTGTATAGTCTTGGATCAAATGATTTAGATTTGCTAATGGCGGAGACTGCAGAAATTAGAAGCGATCTTGATTTTAAGGAAAAAAATATTGGAAAATTTAGGACCGCTGGATATTTTTTGGAGTTAGCAAGAATAATTGAAAAAAGGAAATTGTTAGAAAGTTAATTAAAAGGAAAATAATTCTTTCTATAATTTGGTTCCCATAATTCGTATTTAAACATTAAGGTTTTAAATTCTTTATTTTTTTCAAATGAATCTAACCAGTTTTTTATCGAGGGTTCAAAATAATTAATCCTTTTTTGACTTTCACATGCGATTCTAAATTGCCTTACAAAAGGCCAAACAGACCAATCAGCGATTGTGGGGCTATCTCCAAAAAAATATTTGTTTTCCGCAAGTAGTTCGTTCCATCTCTTTATAAATTTAATAGCATTTATGAAATGAAATTCTTCATCACTATTTTTATATCTTGTGGCATATTTAAATCGATCTAAATGATATTTGAATTTGTTATCGTTTTCATTAATTATTTCAAAAATATCTTTCTTTTTGTTCTCAGGAAAATAAATTAATTTGATGTTTTCCTTTTTTGACTCTGAGAGAGCCCACAGGATGATTTCAAGACTTTCTTCAATAACTTCATTATTTTTTTTTATAAGAATTGGAACCGTTTTCGTCTTTGAATTATTTATAAAATCTAGAGGTTTATTTTTTAAATCAATTTCTCTTATCTCTACTTTTATTTCGCAAATTAACAGGGCCCATCTTGCACGAATTGCATATGGACATCTTCGAAATGAATATAAAATATCGTTTTTCATATTGTAAAAACTTTTAATTTCCCTAATTCTTTTAGTATTATCTAAGTAGGAACAGTATTAATTTTACAACGCAAATGTCGGGATATGTTTACCTTATTAAAGTAGGAGACCTTTATAGGATTGGGAAAACAGATAATCTTGAAAAGAAAATTAAAAAATTAAAGCCGGATGAATTATTATCATCAATTATGACTAAGGAGCCAGAAACTCTTGAAGCAAGATTACTAAGAAAATATAAGTCGCAAAGAATTCCTGAAACTGGTTATTTAAAGCTTTCTAAAAGACAAATTAGAGAATGTAAAAAGCAATTTGAATTAAAGGGTAGCTTGCCTCACACTTTAGATGCTGAAGTTTCTATAACTCTATTTGCATCTTTTTTATTGTTTTCATTAGGTTCTTTTATTTTTAATTATTTAAATTTTGGATTTGTAAGATCTATATCTTATTCTTTCGGAATAGCATCTCTACCAATGGTTATATTATTTATTACAGGTAGTTTTGGTGGATACTTTTCTGAAGATTTATCTCTCTTTTCATTGTTAACTAATCGAATAAAAGGTTTATTTATTGCAATTGCAATGCTTTCAATGGCTTACTTAATTTTTAATTTAGGTTAAATTTCATAGTTACAATTCAAGGCGATTTCAAATGGAACTGATTGGGTAGGTAACTTAAGAATAGTTGAGCATAATTCAGCAATATCTTCAGGTTGTGTCATGCGTGATTTGTCTAAAGAAGAGATATTTTGGGCCATTTTTGTATTAACCCAGCTTGGGCAAATTGCAGAAATCCTTATATTTTTATCCCAACCTTTATTTTTCATAGTTTGACATAATCCCATCAAAGCAAACTTTGAAGAAGAATAAGCGGCTAAATCACCTTTGGATCTTTTACCACTCATTGAAACTAAAACAATAATTCTTCCTCTTCCAGAGGTACATAAATGATCCCAAGAAAGCCTACACAAATGCCAAATTGCCAAAAAATTGATATTTAATGTATTTAAAATATCTTCTTCATCACCATCTTTGTATAAGAAAGGAACCTTCGATAATACTCCAGAACAATTTATTACTGAATCAAATCCTCCAAATTCATCTACGGTATTCTTTATCCAATTTTCGGCTGTAATTTTTTTTAAAGCATCATAGTGGTTGATTATAATTTTCCCTTCTGGCCATTTTTTTGGATCAATAGCGCTTCCTTTTAATGATTCTAAATCTCTTATGCCAACACTAATTCTATTGCCTTCTTTTAATTCTTTATGTGCAATATTTAGTCCAATACCTCTACTGGCTCCACTTATTAATATGGTTCTCATTTTTTAGCTATATGTTTGGAAATATTATCCTAAGTAACATTTTAAATTCTCTCCCATGCATAATCATAAGACCTTTCTTTACACTCCATGGAGCTTTTATAAACATTTCGCACATAGCATATACAATTTCTTTTAAAGAAAGAGTATCAGTTAAAAACCCATACCATTGATTTTTAGGTAGTTGGAAAAAACTGCCAAAAAATTCTCTCAATAGTTTCTCATCAAACCTCATGAGTTTTTCTAATCCAAATTGGTAAAGTGATTTCTTCCTAATTAATTCTTTTGACCATAAAGTTTCCCAACCTTTTCTAGCAATATGATAGGTACTTAGATTTTTGTTTTTAATTGCTTCTGAGACTGCCTTTGCGACAAGTGGTGCTCTTCTTAAAACATTACCAATTAAATATCCAGATGCAGGATGTACCATTGAAGCAGCACCGCCATATCCAAGTATTTGTTGTTTGAAATCTGGGATTGGCATATTCATAGGAAGAAATAAGCCAAGCTCTTCGTGCTGCATGCTTGTGATTGATATATTGCGATAAGAAAGCCTCTTCTCTAGTCTCTCTTTTAAATTTTCCATTGTTAGAGGATTTACTAAACCAAGAGATGTCTCTTCAAGAAAATATTTCCCATCCCCCATATCCATGGCATAAAGAAAAGTTGGTGGTTCTTTTTTTTGCTCATCGTTAAGATGATCATTTCTATAGTCCATTAATACAAACTGCCCTTTCTTAAGTGGAGGCTTACTAAAATTACCTACTATCCCATAACAAGTTTGGACTGCTAAGGGACCACAGGATTTTAATTTAAGAAAAACAGGATCATACCCTGTTGCATCTACTACTAATCTTGCAGAGTAAGTTTTGCCATCTTTTGTAGTTACTGTACTTTTGTATTTTTCAAAATGTATTTTGTTTGCAAAGCCTTGATGCCATTTAATAAAAGACTTATTGCATTCGTTAAACCAATAATTATGGAGTTTCTTCTTATCAAATAGTCCATAATCTAGTGAATGTTCCGTTGCTTTATTCTCGTCGTCCTGCTCTTCTAAAGCGCCATGCCCAAAAAAACTTACAGTATTCTTCCATCTATATTCAAGTAAATCCTGCAGCCCGAGTTGATCAACTTCTTTCCCCCAAATGCCATATGTATTTGGCCAAGGTTCATCTGGTCCATTTGGAGAAAGCACTTCAACATCTAATTTTTCTTTCCCTAAAGCTGAGGCAATAGCCATACCTGCAGGCCCTGCACCCAAAACAAGAACATCTGGCATATTTTCTTTTGACATTAAATATAAATCTTATGATTAAAGAAATTTATAGAACAAATTATTACTTCTGAGCCTAGAGTTATATTTTTCATCCAATACTTATAATGAGAGTAGAATAATAATAATCAAATTACTCAAATACTAGTGACTAAGTTTTCAGTGTTTTAACAATAATTTATAAGATTACAAAATAAAAAAAACTTGATTTATTTTTTTATCATAAAAAAATATGGGAATTTAAATGATTAAAAATAAAAATATTTTAATTACTGGAGGCAATTCAGGAATAGGGTTTTTTGCCATTATTAATTTACTGAAGACGAAAAATATTTTATATGTTGTAATAAAAAACGAATTTAGAAAGAATGAATTTCTCAGAAAAATCGAGAAATATTTTGATAAAAATTACCTTAGTAAATTTTTAAATATTATTGAAAATTGTGATCTTTCAGATCTTGAGAATATTAAAAAAATTAAAGATTACTTTATTAGTAAAGAGATTTTTTTAGATGTTCTTGTTTTAAATGCAGGTTTGCAATATACAGGCTCTTTTTACCCTAAAGTATCAAAACAAGGCATAGAACTAACTTTTGCAGTAAATCATCTTGCACATTTTTACTTGGTAAATGTTCTAAAAGATTTTATTAGAGATAAAGAAGAATCTAGAATCATTATTACATCATCAGATGTACACGACCCCAAAAGTTCAGGTGGCAATATAGGAAAGAAAGCGGGACTTAATAACCTAGTTAATTTAAGAAAAAAAGTAACTGGGCAATTTTTAAATTTTAATGCTGATGAAGCTTATAAAAATAGTAAGTTATGTAATATTTTGTTTGCTAAAGAACTTGAAAAAAAATTAAAAATTTCCTCTAGTAAGATTTCTGTAATTACTTGGGCTCCTGGTCTTGTAATACCAAATGATGACCTTGGTTTTTTTAGATACAGTAAGCGTTTTAATCTCTTTGGATATTTAATTTTTTCTAAAGCTGCAAAAAATATTTTAGGAATTTCTGAAAGTATAGAAAATGCTGGTAGGATACTTTCTGAAATTGTTTTTAATTCAAATTTAAATAATATTGGTTACGTTCATTTAAGTAATAAACTTATATCTTTTAAAAAACATAAATTAGTTGAAAGTAAGGTTAGTGATGAGGCAAATAATTCTGAGTTGGCTTCAAAACTCTGGATTTTAAGTGAAGAGATTTGTAGATCATTTGGCTTTGTTACTTTCAATATTTAAGGTTTGTGTTGGGAATGCAAACTCTATATTATTAACCGCAAATTCCTCAATAATTCTTAAATTTATAGATTGTTGAGCTTCCATTGCGGCAAGATAATTATTTGTTGGGATGTAATAAACAAGTTCGAAATTAAGACTGAAGTCGCCGAAATCTGTGAAATGACATCTATCAAAAGACGCATCTTTTGTCTCTTCAACTATTTTTTTAATTATTATTGGAATCAATTTCATAAGTTTTGGAGAGGTTTCATAAACTACTCCCAATTTATGCACTAACCTTCTTTTTTCCATTTGTGCGTAATTTGAAATTATTCCATTTGTTAGGGCGCTATTGCTCATTACTATTACTTCTCCATTAATACTTCTTATCCTTGATGAGCGTACTCCCACTCTCTCAACCATTCCGAGGACTCCATCAGATTTTATAAACTCACCTTTTTGAAAAGGTTTATCAAGCAAAATTGTTATATATTCAAAGAACTCCTGAACTGGATCTTTCAAAGCTAATCCTGCTCCAATACCTCCTGCACTTAGTAAAGCCCAAATAGCAGTCATTTGAACACCTATATTTTGTAAGAAAAAAATTGAGCCAATAGTCCATGTTAATGCTTTTATCAATGGAGTAAGTGAAGATACCATCGAACTAATTGAGGAATCATAAATTTTAGAGGTCGTTTCTGTTAAAGATCTTATTAAAACTTTGTTGAGAGCTTTTATGATAATTATTAATATAAATAATTTCAAAATATTTAATAAGACAGAGATGAAAGTTATTTCATCAGCAAAAAAATAGTCAATTGAAAAATAAAATGATAGGAGGAAACCTATAGGTTTTATAGTTCCAGAGATCACCTCAAAAATAAAATCATCGAAATTTGTTTTTGTTCTTTTGGAAATCTTTTTAAAAAATATTTTTGAAACTTTTGAAATTATTATCGAAAATAAAGTTCCAATAAAAAAAATAGATATTGCCAGAAGGAAGTTTTCAGTGACTAATTTCATATTCAAATAAACCCTTAAAATTTATCTCTAATAAAATTTTAAATTATCTCAAAACAACAAACCAGTCTTTATTTTTCTTTAACTCATTATTATGTTTCTAATTTCTTTAAATTCTTCTCTATCAGCAGTTTTGCATAATTCAAAAATTATTGATTCAGTTGTTGTTAAGATCGCCCCACTTTGAGTCATTCTTTGTAATGCTATTTCATGATCTACCCTATTTCGACTTCCCATAGAATCTGATATGAGTGTAACTTTAAATCCTTTTTGTAAACAATCTAAGACTGTTTGTTGAATACAAATATGCGTTTCGATCCCACAAACTATCAAATTAGTAATTTTCTTATCTTTAAGTTCTTTTATAAAATCTTCTAATTTAGCTAGGCTGAATTCCATTTTTTCAAATTTTCTAAATTCTGCTATTGGTGATAATTCAGATATCGTTACTCCCAATTTGAGTGGGTTCTGTTCAGATATAAATATGTTTTCTTCTAAAATTTGGTAAGCATTTATTAACTTTTTAATGTTTTTGATTATTGAATCCTTATTAAAAATTGGTCTTATTATTTTTCCCTGAATATCAATAATTATCAAGGCGTTTACTTTCGAAGATAATTTATCAGAAGATATTTCTTGATCATTCATCATTTATATATAAATATACATTTACCATAATATTTTGAAGAACTTTAGTAAACATTTTAAATCAATAAGTTGTTTTACTCTCATCTAGAGTTATTATTGAGAATAGCCATAGGTTAATTTTGTCATTATCCTCTCAATATAAAGTCATCACATCTCCTCTTGGTGATGGATTACATAAAGATGGAAAGAGATTAACTCCTCAGAGGCTAAAAGTTCTTAATTTATTTGAAAATATTGGCTCTGGAAAGCATCTTAGTGCTGAAGAGGTTCATGAAAAGTTAGTTAAAACAAGCTCCAAAGTTTCACTAGCAACAATTTATAGAACTTTAAGACTTTTAGTACAAATGGGGTTGCTTCATGAATTAGAACTCAGTGAAGGTGGACACAGATATGAATTGCTTAGTAACGACACACCCGATCATCATCATTTGATTTGCATTAGGTGTGGAAGAACAGAAGAATTCGAAAATGACGAGGTTTTAGAGGCAGGCAAAGTTGCAGCAAAAGTTAATGGTTTTAAACTAATTGAATCCTCTTTAAATGTAAGAGCTATTTGTCCTAATTGCATTTAGCAAGTTTTAACTTAAAGTCCCTCCGCAACTTGACCCTGCACCTGCAGTGCAAGCAAAACAATGTTCTTTTACAGCTACCTCGTAGTCACAAGTAAATGATTCATCCAATAGATCAAAAAGTGTCTTTGGTCCTTTATTCTCTCGGAAATTTATCTGTTGGTTAAAGTCACAGTCATAAATTTCTCCTAGCCAATTTACGCTAATTGTCTTTTTACACATAAGATTTTCTAAATTTTTTTCATTAAAATTTTCTTTTAGTAATTTGTAATAAGTATTTAGTTGCCCTTCTCTTCTAAGAGATTCTTCATATCTATTTATTGGCATATTAGTTATTGTGTATAAATTATTAAAAACGATATTGAATTTTTCGAATAGAATTTTTTTATAATCCTTCTCCAATATTTCCTGAGAAGGAGGAAGAATTGGGTTTACAGGATTATAAACAAGATTTAATTGTAATCCATTTTCTTTCTTTCCATAGCCTAAATCATTAAGAATTTTAATGGCATTAATACTTTTTTCAAAAACGCCAAAACCCCTTTGAAAATCAACATTAATTTTTTCATAACACGGTAGCGAAGCAGTAACTATCACTTTATTTTTTGCAAGAAATTGAGGAAGATCCTCATAACCCTCTTCAAAAAAAATTGTCAAATTGCACCTATCAATAATATCAACTTGTTTTGTGCTTAAGCTTGTTATTAGGTTTTTAAATTCTGGGTGAAGTTCTGGCGCACCACCTGTAATATCTAAAGTCTTGATTTTATATTTTTCAATTATCTTTGGAATAAGAGATATCATTTCATTGGACATCTTTTCAGTCCTTAGGGGACTCGAATTGACATGACAATGCTTACAAGCCTGATTGCATTTATAACCTATATTAATTTGCAATGTTTCTATAGGTTCTTTATATATTGAGGGGAATTTTTCTTTCATGAATCTATTATTTATAAATTGTCATTCGAAAATAAAAAAAGTCAACTATTTTTTTTAAAGTTTGATCTCTCATAAGCAAGTTCAATAAACCAACTTATGTATTCTTTAGGACCATTTTTAAAAACTATGTCAAATTTTAATTTGTCATGAACATCACTGATCCCTATTAAACCAGTTTTTTTTGTAGAGGGTCTTTCAACTTCTCCAGAACTACTATCAACAAAAATTATTTTATTCTGAATCCCAAATTCATTACCTAATATTTGTATTAATTCTAGAAAAGACCTGTCACTTCCTCCTCTTGAATAACTTTTTTCATCATTATTTTTTTTTGATGTGACTGTATCACCAACACCTACAATCAAAGGCATATCTTCTTTTTGAATAGATCTTTTGCATAAATCAATTTTTTCCGTAACAGAATTTGGAGAGTTTCTAAAATTAAAATTTCTTCCAAAAGGAGCTTTACCAGTTTTATCTGCAATAAATTTATTTAAAAGAAATAAAACTCCAGAATCTTTAACTGCTCCTCTAATAAGTAATTGTATGTCTGTTGAACCGATATCATCTCGAGAAGAAAGTTTAATTGTTTCCCTACCATTTTTATTACCTAAATTTGGTGAAATATGAAGGAAAAATGAGTTTTTGAGGCCTTCGGATTCAGCATTTAAAATGATTTCATTCATCATTTTTTCAAAACTTATTTGAATAAGCTTTCTTTTATCAGAATCTTCATGAATTAAATCAAATAGACTATTGAAATTAATCGTTGGCGAGAAGCGTGTTTCACATATTGATTTCTCTGCGTGAAAATTGATATCCTCTTGGCTAAGTTCAGGAAAAATATTCTTAACTATATAATTAAATTTTGGTCTTATTAAACTAGGTACTTTAGATAAAAAACTTAATTCTTTTTCTGAGACTCCTTCAAAACTTATTTCACCATTACTGTCTTGATACTCTACTCCACAGGCAGCTAAACCTCTTAAATATAGTTTTTTGTTTTTAGGCTCAGTAGTGCTCCTTAAACTCCTCTCTATTATTCTGTTAACTCCTCTTGGACCTTCATGTTCCCCGCAAGTTAATACAAAGAATTCCTCGGCAAATTCTTTTACTGCATAGATATATTTTGATTCTAATTCTCTAGTCATTGGATCTTTAACTAAAGGGATACAAACTCCGTCAATGTCTTGAATAATTAAGATATTTTTAGAAGAAACTAATTGTTCTTGTTCATTTAAATTACTTGCCATATATTCCATATTTATAATTATTTTTCTTTTAATATCCACTTTCTCAGAAATTATAAATTAAAAAACTCAATATTTTCAATAAATAATTTGCTATGGTCAAAAATTGCTTTAATGTAGAAAAATATTGGTATGGGTAAGAAATTAAGAAAATTATCAAGAGTTTCCAAAAATGAAGAATAATTTCGTAGAAAACATCACAGATGAAAAATATTTTTATTCATTGATTAAAGATATAGAGAATAGCAAAGTTGGATTTTATAGTGTTGGTTTATATCCTGCATCACTAGCATACAACTGTGCTATGCATGGAAAATCAAATAATATTCTCTTGGCTCCTAGGGAAGATAGGGATTTGTTAGGTGCTTTCTCAAATGATGTTATTTCTGATATGGATAATGAGATTATTGAAAAGATTAAGAGAATGGGAAATTATACTTCAGAGGGAAAAATAAAGTCTTTTGATCTTAAAGATCTTCTCTTAAAATGTGAGATAGTTATTCTTGCTTCAAATAGTAATCACATACAAGATGATGTTAAAAATGCTTTAGAACTCAGAAAAAATTTAAAAAGAGAAAATGTGGTTCTTGGCTGTTTAGTCGGTTCTTTTTGTATTGATAATAAAAATAAAAACCCTTTTATTCTTTGTAATAAATATCCAAATTTAGCTTTTTTTACAGGATTTCATCGTCATGGAGCTTTACGAAATCCTAATGATAGTTTTACTGCAAATTTCTGCCATCCTGATTCGCTAACAGCATTAATAGGAGCACGCATTTTAAATCAATTATCACCGAAAATTCAAGTTTCTCCTGGAGTTCACAATATTGAATGTCAATATATAAAGTCAATAAAAAATATCTCATCAATATTTGCAGGTTTTATAAATAACTTTCATTCCGATAAACCAGGAATGCTACCTACCATTAATACGATTTTGTTAACTCAATGTTTAGATCAGGCCGCATCAGTATCAATAAAAGTTAGAAAAGAAAATAAATTAGAGAATAAATATCTTTCATTAAAAGAACTTGGTTATGGTCAAGAAATAATTAGTGCAAGGGAAATAATTAAAGATAAATTTTGTGAAAAAGGAGATTATACTTTTTCTCAATTAAATGCTGTTAAGGCTGATGTCTTAGGGAGTATGACACTACCAACTGAAGGAAAACCAACACGGAATTTTCAAGCAGGCCAAGTTTTATCAGATATGCTTTTGCAACTCAACAGATGTCCAAAAGATGTCTCAGAATTTGTAAATTGGTGTAATAGATACTCTCTCAGTCAAGGAGGTTTAGAAGGTCTAAAATCTTTAAAATTTTGGCCAGACATTTATAAAGAATTCAAAATTAAAAATAATAATTGTTCAATGATTAATCTGATTTATTTATGCTTTAATGCTAATTCAGAAGAAAAAAAAGAAATTTATAAGGTTTTAATTAGTTCAGAAGAAATCACTAATTTTTGCCAAGAATCTGTGAAATCTGAATTATCTTTCGAACTAAATGAAAAATTAAAAGGAGATTATCTTTTTGATGATATTAAAAATTTTTATAAGAAATTATTTATTGACGAAGAGCAAAACGCCCTTAAAACAAATAAATTTATTAATCAAATTTCTAAAAATAATCCTAGTTATATCAATGTATTGAAAATTATTAATAAATATTTTAATAATTGATTAGTTTTCTAATTTGCTAGAAAGCAAAGTTCTTAATTTATTTACTAATCTTGATTGCGGGGTTAGAATTATTATGGTTTAAAAGGTTTTTTTTTGAAAAAGGAATTAACTCATCGTTCTCATGAACTTAAAGCTCTTGGTTGGAATCAAGAAGACTTAACAAGATACGAAGATTTATGGGACTACAGTCAAAGATGGGGATTAATAAATTTAGAAAGAGAAGACAGACAGTTTTTAAAGAAGGCAGAAAAGTTACTCCCAAAGATCCAAAATAAAAAGATATCCGTTAAAAAGACTATTGCAGAAAAATCTTATTATCTATGGTTAAATTTTTACCTCGATGAAATTAATATTTTTAGCAATTCTAATCTTCCAAAAAATAAATATGGTGTTTGGACACTCTTAATTGAAGAGGAAATAAAACTTCTTGAGGAATTACAACCAGTTATGGGTCTTCCAGATACTTTAAAAGCTAAGAATCTATTCGAAAATAGAAAAGAGCTTATAAATAAAGCTTTTAGCGAATTTGATGCTAAAAGTAATGACAAGGTTTTCAACTTTGATGAAGTTTTAAACAACTCTGAAAAAGATGTTGGTAAGAATTGGAAATCAATAACTGAAAAAGATCCTGAGGCTAATAAAACTTTTCCAATAATTGAATCTGAAAATATTGAGAAACTCAGATTTGCGATAAAAGAGGATTTGAGTACATATATGAAAGAAAATTACCCCTCATTAAAAAAGGATTTATAAATTTTTATCTTTTTTTTGTTTTTTTTTTGGACTTTTTTAAGTTAAATAGAAATAGTATTATTTAAAAAATTTTGAGCAACCAAAAGTTCGAGACACTTCAGTTGCATGCAGGTCAAGTTCCTGATCCAACTACAAATTCTAGAGCAGTACCCATCTATCAAACTAGTTCCTATGTCTTTGATAATGCAGAGCATGGAGCGAATCTTTTTGGATTAAAAGAATTTGGAAATATTTATACTCGACTTATGAATCCCACCACAGATGTCTTTGAAAAAAGGATGGCAGCTTTGGAGGGAGGTATGGCAGCACTTGCAACATCCTCAGGTCAAGCTGCTCAATTCTTGGCAATAGTGAACTGTATGACTGCAGGGGATAATTTTGTCTCTACTTCTTTTCTATATGGTGGGACCTACAATCAATTTAAGGTACAATTTCCAAGATTAGGAATAGAAGTTAAATTTGCAGATGGCGATAGTATCGATAGTTTTAGAAATAAAATTGATGATAAAACCAAAGCAATATATGTCGAATCAATGGGAAATCCTAGATTCAACATCCCAGATTTTGAGGGACTCTCTGCTTTGGCGAAGGAAAATGGAATTCCCTTAATAGTGGATAATACCCTTGGTGCTGGTGGCGCTTTAATAAGACCAATTAATTTTGGAGCCGATGTAGTTGTGGAAAGTGCAACAAAATGGATCGGTGGACATGGAACAAGTATCGGAGGGGTTATAGTTGATGCCGGAACCTTTGATTGGGGAAATGGTAAATTTCCACTGATGAGTGAGCCAAGCGCTGCTTATCATGGGCTCGTTCATTGGGATGCTTTTGGTTTCGGTAGTGATATCTGCAAATCTTTGGGAGTACCTGATAATAGAAATATAGCTTTTGCATTAAGAGCAAGACTTGAATGCCTCAGAGACTGGGGATCAGCTCAAAGTCCTTTTAATTCTTTCTTGCTATTGCAGGGTTTGGAAACTCTCAGTTTAAGAATAGAAAGACAAACTTCTAATGCTCTTGAATTAGCAAAATGGCTAGATTCTAATTCTGATGTAAGTAGTGTTAATTATCCTGGCCTAGAATCTGATCCATATTACTCTAGTGCCAAAAAATATACTACTGGAAGAGGAATGGGTTGCATGCTTATGTTCTCTCTCAATGGGGGTTATGAAAATGCAGTAAAGTTTATTGATTCCTTAAAATTGGCGAGCCACCTTGCTAATGTAGGCGATTCAAAAACATTAGTAATTCATCCAGCTTCAACAACTCATCAGCAATTATCTGAAGAAGAACAACTATCTTCAGGTGTTACTCCCACTATGGTGAGAGTTTCTGTAGGAATTGAGCATATTGATGATATAAAAGCAGATTTCGAACAAGCACTTTCACAAATCACATAGGAAAGGAGATTTATTGGCTTTAATAATTCCTAGTAACTATCACAAGATTAGTGATGTTGAGAAAAATCATATATCTTGGATCGAACCAGAATTGGCAAAAAGACAGGATATACGTCCTCTTAGGATTGGTATTTTAAATATCATGCCTCTAGGCAAGCAGTATGAATTTAACTTGCTGCATCCGCTTGGTTTATCTCCACTTCAAATTGAGCCAGTTTGGATAAAACTTAAAACTCACTCTTATAAAACATGGGATCTTGATCATCTAAATAATCTATATATTACTTGGGAAGAAGCAAATAATCCAGAACCGTTAGATGGAGTCATTATTACTGGAGCACCTATTGAACACCTAGCCTTTGAGGAGGTTAAGTATTGGGATGAATTTGTGAAAATTGTAAATGAAGCCAGAAATTCTTGTGCGAATACTCTTGGATTATGTTGGGCTGGCTTTGCGCTGGCTTATTTGGCAGGGGTCGATAAGAAAGTTTTTGATAGGAAATTATTTGGGGTATTCCCTTTAAAAAGTCTTGTTCCTGGACACCCTTTGATGGGTACACAAGATGATGAATTTATTTGTCCTCAAAGTAGATTTGCTGGATTACCAGATTTGGAAATGGAGAAAGCCCAAAAAGAAGGAAAATTGAATTTGTTGGCTTATGGAGAAAACGTTGGCTATACAATATTTGAATCTAATGATCAAAAACAACTTATGCATTTAGGTCATCCTGAATATACGGTTCATAGAATTATTAGTGAAATTGAAAGAGATAAAGAAAAGGGAGATGTTCCTCCACCTGAAAATTTTGATCCAAATAGTTCAAAAACTGCTTGGAGGTCTCATAGGAATTTGCTTTTTCAACAATGGCTTTGGTTCTGTTATCAACAAGTTAGTCTTAATTAACTTTTTTAATGAGCGCTTTCCATACCACCTAGTCTTTCAAATAAGTTAAGACTTTCTTTATTTAATCCTACAATTTCAACTTTAGAACCACCATTCTGGAACTTTCTAATAATTTGCTCAAGAGCAACAACGCCACTTTGATCCCAAATATGAGCTAAAGACATATCAATTACAATATTTTCTGGATGTTCATGAATATC
>QCNI01000002.1 GCA_003213255.1 Prochlorococcus sp. AG-424-P16 | reverse complement strand
TGCTTAATGAAAAAGATTTAGTAGATAAGATATTTCTGGATTTGCAAAGTCACTTGATTTTATGCGAAAAAAATTCAGGAATATGGAGTGTTGAATATTTGAATGAAATTGTTTTTGGTCAAAAAAAACCCTATGACCTTAAAACTCTTAATGAGGGTGTTCCGATCATGTGTACAAAAAATAATAATGAACTTGGATTGTCAAATGGGGATATCGGAGTACTTATAGGTTTAAAAAATAAAAGAAAATATCTTTTTAGAAAATTTAATGATAATAACGAAGAAATTGTCGCATTAATTGATCCATCTAATTTAGAAAATGTTGTACCAGCAATAGCCATTACTATTCATAAATCACAAGGAAGTGAATCCGAAAAAGTAAACATTTTGTGGTCACAAAATTATAGAAGAAATCAATATGCTGTAAAAGAAAAAAAAGATAATCAAAATATCTTTTGCAGAGATAATTTTGAAAGAAGGTTATTTTATACTGCTGTTACAAGAGCGAAAAAATCTTTAAATATATATTATTTAAATTAAATTTTAATTTTGAGAAATTAGTAAGATCTTAACCCCAAGATGCTAGATTAATAATCCGGCTCTGTAAGGCTAATCAACAATTTAAGTTAATTTAGATATTTGTTGAATGCCTAATCAGAAGATTATTAGGCATTTAAAATGGCTTTAAAAAAAGATATTAACTCAAATGGTAGTGAGCAGGAAAAGTCTCAGAATGAAGATTCTTCCCTACTTGAGTTCAAGGACTTAGATAACAATAAAGAAATTGAATCTCAACGATTGGAAGTATCAAAAGGAGATGATAATGGGAATGGATTTCTCGATTTTGGGTTTAATCAATCGATCTTAAACTCTTTAAAAAATAAAGGATATAAAAATCCAACTCCCATCCAAAAAGCTGCAATTCCCGAACTAATGTTAGGTAGGGATTTACTAGGCCAAGCACAAACAGGAACAGGAAAGACTGCAGCTTTCGCATTACCATTAATAGAAAAACTTACAGATAATAAAGAATTAAATGCCAAGGTTTTAGTTATGACTCCTACGAGAGAATTAGCAACTCAAGTGGCAGAATCTTTTAAAAGTTATAGTTCTGAATCTAGTAATTTTAAAACGGTTGCAATATATGGAGGTACCGACTATCGAAATCAAATTTCTGCATTAAAAAAAAAAGTTGACGTAGTAGTTGGGACCCCAGGCCGAATAATGGATCATATAAGGCAGGGGACTTTTAAAATTAAAGATATAAATTGTCTTGTTTTAGATGAGGCAGATGAAATGTTAAATATGGGTTTTCTTGAAGATATTGAATGGATAATAGATCAACTTCCGGAAAATAAGCAGATGGTATTGTTCTCAGCAACAATGCCTAGTGAGATAAGAAATATAGCAAAAAAATATCTAAATGATCCCGCCGAAATATTAATCAAAAGTGTCAAAAAAGAAACTCAATTAATTTCGCAAAAATTTCTATATGTACAAAGGCATCATAAGTTAGATGCTTTAAAAAGAATATTAGAACTTAATAACGAGGGAGTAATTATTTTTGTTAGGACAAAACTACTTACTACTTCAATAGCTGAAGCTTTAGAGAATTCAGGTCATACTGTGGCAGTACTTAATGGAGATATACCTCAAAATCAAAGAGAAAATACTGTAGATAGATTGAAAAAAGGATTCATTAATATCCTTGTTGCAACTGATGTCGCAGCTAGAGGATTAGATGTTGAGAGGATAAAACTTGTTGTTAATTACGATTTTCCTTTTGACAAGGAAACATATACTCATAGAATTGGAAGAACTGGAAGGGCGGGTAGATCAGGAGAAGCAATTTTATTTGTTAATCAAAGAGAAAAATATTTTCTAAGAAACTTAGAAAACTCAACAAAAACCAAGATTGAAGAAATTAATATACCAAGTAATAAAATAATAAATGAAAAAAGGATGGAGAAACTTATAGATAATGTTAATAAGAGTTCTTTAGCTAAAGATGAAAATGAAGAAAATAAAGCTTTGATTATTGATGTACTAGATAATTTAAAAGAAAAATACTCTATGGATGACTCAAATATTGCAATGGCGGCGATTAATTTAGTAATAGGTAATAAATCATTTTTTGTTAATGACGATGATTCTTGGATTAATAAACAAAATAATACTGATCGAAATAGATCAAATAGAAATAGTAATAATCGTATGAGAAATTCAAATAGAAGGAATAATTATCAAAATGATTCTTTTGAAACCTACAAATTTAACTTTGGTAAATTTGATGGAGTTAGAGTTGCAAATATTATATCCTCAATCTGTAATTCAACTAATATAAATGGTAGATCCATAGGTAAGATACAGATTTTTAATGATTACAGTTTGGTAGATTTACCCAGAGATCTGCATAGAGAAATTAAAAATAAATTAAAAAAAATTAAAATCAGAAACTAGTGATAGAGAATGAAATCTAGCAAATATAATTTCTTTATTTATGTGAATCTTATAATACTATTCAACACCTTTAATAGTTATTATTTGGCTCAAACAAAACAAAATACAATCATAAAATTATTTTGTCTTCAGAGTGTCAAAGAGGAGATTATGAAAGCAGAAATGGTATATAGTGAAGAAATTGCGAATGAAACTTGTGATTGTTACTACGAAGAATTTATGCAAACTGCAAGTCATGAAGATGCAAAAACAAAATGTAAATTAAAAACTAAAGAAAATTTTAATCATAATAGAAAAATTTAATTATTTTTATGAGGTCTAAGAACAATCAAAATCCAATAATTAGACTTTATTTAAATCTGATTGAGGAAAGAAGGTTACTAGTTTTTGCTTTTATTAGTTCCATAATTAATAAAATATTAGATTTAGCTCCCCCTGTAATAATTGGTCTGGCAGTGGATATCGTTGTAAAGGAACAGAATTCATGGATTGCTGGTTTTGGAATAAAAGAAGTTCCAGCACAATTGATTTTTCTTGCATTTGCTTCAGGAATAGTTTGGTCTGGTGAATCCTCCTTTGAATATTTATATTCGATTTTATGGAGAAATTTGGCTCAGCTATCGCAACATAAATTAAGAATAAAAGCTTATGAGCATATCCAGGAATTAGATATGGATTTTTTTGAAAATCATAATACTGGAAGGCTATTATCTATTTTGAATGATGATATAAATCAACTTGAAAGATTTCTAGACCAAGGGGCTAATCAGATTATTCAATTATTTATAACTGTCTTAATAATTGGGGGCACCATGATTTTTGTCGCTCCAAAAATCGCTTTATTTGCCTTCTTTCCTATCCCAATTATATTTTTAGGATCAATTAAATTTCAAAGGAAGCTTGCTCCAAAATACAGAAATGTTAGAAATAAAGCTGGACTGTTGGCATCAAGGCTTAATAATAATTTAAGTGGAATTCTAACCATAAAAAGTTTTACTAAAGAAAAATGGGAACTTAAAAGATTAAATAAAGAAAGTCTCGATTATCAAAGAAGTAATAAGGCTGCAATAAAATTATCTTCTGCTTTTATCCCTCTTATAAGATTTGCAATATTATTTGCTTTTATAGCGATTCTATTAATTGGAGGTTTCCAAACTTGGAATAAGACACTTGATGTAGGTACTTATAGTTTTTTAGTGTTTATTACACAAAGACTATTATGGCCTTTAACTACTTTGGGGCATGTTTTAGATGATTTTCAGAGATCTATGGCTTCAATAGATAGAGTAATTGATCTCATAGATACGCCTATAAAAATAAAAGATGGAAAAATAAAAATTGAACCTAAAGATATCAAAGGAGAAATTATTTTTAATAATGTAAATTTTAATTATCCTAGACGAGGTTTAACTTTAAAAAACATAAATTTCAAAATTGAAAATAACTCAACATTAGGAATTGTTGGTTTAACAGGTTCTGGGAAAAGTACAATAATAAAACTACTACTTAGAATTTATGATAGTAATAATGGGTCAATAACCTTGGATGGGGTTTCTATTAAAGAAATAAATTTGAGGGATTTAAGAAAGTGTATCTCTTTAGTAAGTCAAGAAACTTATTTATTTCATGGCAGTGTACAAGAAAATATTGCCTATGGCTCAAAAAAACCAAGTCTTAAAGATATTATTAAAGCTTCAAAGATTGCGGAAGCTCATAAATTTATTGAACAATTACCAGATGGTTATAAAACTATAGTGGGGGAAAGGGGCCAAAGGCTCTCAGGCGGGCAACGTCAAAGAATTGCCTTAGCGAGAGCTGTTTTAAAGGATGCTCCAATATTAATTTTAGATGAAGCTACAGCTTCAGTTGATAATGAAACAGAGGCTTTAATTCAAAAATCGTTATCTAAAATCACAAAAGAAAGAACAACAATAGTAATAGCTCATAGATTAAGCACTATAAAAAATGCTGATAATATTGTAGTTATTGATAAAGGTAAAATAGTTGAAAGCGGAAAACATGAAAAACTATTAGATCAGAATAAAATATATGCTGATTTGTGGAATGTTCAAGTAGGAATCTAGTATAAATTTTCTAAACTATATTAAGAAATTAAATGATTCAACTACGTTACTAAACATACCGTCAACTTTATTCCACCTTTCTTCATTTGTTCCCACAGCAAAAGTGTAAAGTGTTCCTCTATCAATTACGACAGTAGCTAATTCATGTCTTGCCTGCTCATTTAAATTTAATTCATACTCTAAATCATAGAAAATATGATTGGATGCCTCCCTCTTATTGGAATTTATAAGTTTTACCTCTCTACCTGAACCTTCGGGAGCAATGACTTTATCAATTAATGTTTGACCTACTTCACTTGGGCTTCCTAATTGCTCTAATTGAACATCTTTATTGACATCAGAAATAACTAAACTTAAGGTCTCATTACTATTTATTAAATCATGATAAATTATTTCAGGTCCTCCATCGACTTTTACTCTAGTCCATCCTGTTGGATACAAAAAGGCATATCTACCATCTGGACTCTGATAAGCTTCTAATCCCGCATTTAGTCCGCCACTACAAGCACTCAGTGTTAAGCACAAAAAAACCAACAATAAATATTTGAAAGGGTTAAATTTAATATTTTTCATTTTGTTTGAAATTACTAACTAAAAACATAATAAGACATTAAAAGCAAACAATTATGGCAATTCGGAATTTTGCGTCTAAATTATCTCTAGAAATAGTTTAATTTTGATTACTTATACCAAACCACTTTCAAAATTAATCGGTCATTTTGAGAAATTCCCAGGGATTGGTCCAAGAACAGCGCAACGATTAGCCCTGTTTATTTTAAAACAACCTGAAAGTACAATAAGAGAATTTTCAAAGGCTCTGTTAGAAGCACATAGTAATGTTGGTCGTTGCAAAAAATGTTTCAATTTGACTTCAGAAGATGAATGCGAAATTTGTAGAAATACTGAAAGAAATCAAAAACTAATCTGTGTAGTAGCAGAAACTAAAGATTTGCTGGCTTTGGAGCGCGCCAGAGAATTTAAAGGTGTTTACCATGTTATTGGTGGTTTAATATCCCCAATGGATTCTGTTGGCCCCGAACTCTTAGAAATAAGAAGCTTGGTAGAAAGAGTTAGTAAGTCTGAAATAGATGAGATCATATTGGCATTGACCCCAAGTGTTGAGGGAGATACAACAAGTCTTTATATTGGAAAATTGTTAGCCCCTTTTACTAAAGTTACGAGGATTGCATATGGGCTCCCAATGGGCAGTGAACTTGAATATGTGGATGAAGTTACACTTGCAAGGGCGTTAGAAGGAAGAACAAAACTAAATTAGACAATGAAAGACAATTATCTAATCCAGAGAGAAAAAATCTTAAGACTTCCTTCTTGGATTAAATTTCCTATTAGTAAAGCTTCAGAATTCGAAAAAATACAAACACTCATCAAAAAATCAAATATTCATACTATTTGTGAAGAAGCAAGATGTCCAAATAGAGCGGAATGTTATGCCTCAGGAACAGCCACCTTCTTACTGGGTGGATCGATATGTTCTCGTTCATGTGCTTTTTGTCAGGTAAATAAAGGTAGACCTAGTGCTGTCAATATTGATGAATGTACTAAAGTCGCTGAAGCAGTGAAAGTACTAAATCTGAAATATGTTGTTTTGACATCTGTAGCTAGAGACGATCTCTCTGATCATGGTGCAAATTTATTTATATCTACAATTGATGAGATTAGAAAAATTGATTCAACAATTAAAATTGAAGTTTTAACTCCTGATTTATGGGGTGGAGGCAAAAATCTTGATGAAACAAATAACCTTCAGACTGAGAGATTGAAGATGATTTTAGAAAAAGATCCAATATGCTTTAATCACAATCTTGAAACTGTTGAAAGACTTCAAAAAGAAGTTAGGAGGGGTGCAAATTACAAAAAATCCCTCATTTTACTAAAAAAGTCAAAGGATATTGCTCCTCATATTCAAACTAAATCAGGCATTATGTTAGGACTTGGAGAAACATTGGATGAAATAAAAAATACAATTTATGATCTTAAAAAAATAGATTGTGATCAAATTACAATTGGCCAATATTTAAGGCCTTCATTCAATCATTTGCCAGTTAAGAAATATTGGGATCCATTAGAATTTGAATATTTATATCGCTTCTCTAAGGAATTAGGATTCAAAAAAGTATCTTCTGGCCCTCTAGTAAGAAGTAGTTATCACGCGGGTTAACTTTCTTCAATTAAAGAGAATTTCTTTTCAAGTCTTTTTAATATTGAAATACATTCCCCGTTCATTAGTGTACCAGCACCTCCCCAGACCAATCTTAATAAAAGATCTACTGGGCTAGAACCAACTTCTTTGACAATTTTGAATCCTATTAACTTGAAATATCTTACAAGTTTTTTACTATATCCTTCACTATCAAAAATAGCTAAAAGTCTTACTTTGTTGCTTGATTTTTTTTCAATTGCCCAAGCCATAGTTGTTGCCCATATTAATTCCGAAACAAAAGCAGGAGCTTTACTAAGGATTCTTAATGTATCAAGCTGAATACCTTGTTTATTTAAATAAGTCCAACCTTTCATTTCGGCCCAAATCTTAATTATGTTATCTTTCTGTTCTGCAATCACAATTCTAAAGAAACATAATCCGATAGTTTCTCTAACTTGAATTTTAATTAATAATCCAATGGAACCTGCTAATTTTTCTAATTCTTCAACTTTCATGATTTTGAAAATTAGTTCTTATGGATTTTATGATTTTCCACTTTTGATCTATCAATCTGTTTTTGTCTTTCTTCAAACCTTTTCCTATCATCATCGCTGAATTGGTCTATGCAGAAATGACATTGGATACCCTTTCTATATTCTTTTCTTTCTTGATCTTGAATTGAAATTGGCATTCCACATGCATGACAAATCGAGTAAGAGCCTTTTTCTAAATCTTGATCTAAAGCAACTCTTTTATCAAAAACATAACATTCACCTTCAAATAAGTTTTTTTCTTTTGGTATGTCGTCAAGGTATTGAAGGATACCACCTTGTAGGTGATAAATATTTTTATAACCTTTCTTTTTCAGTAAACTAGTAGCTTTTTCACATCTTATTCCTCCCGTACAAAACATTGCGATATTTGTATTCTGTTTATTTTCTAAATGGGTTTCTAAATGATCATCTACCCACTTGGGGAATTCGCTAAAGTATCTAGTATTTGGGTTTATAGAGTTCTGAAATGTACCTAAAGAAACCTCATAATGATTTCTAGTATCAATGACTAGTGTATTTTGATTTTTAATTAACTTATTCCAATCAGCTGGGTCAATATAGGTCCCATTATTTTCTGCAGGGTTTATTTCAGAGACACCCATGGTAACTATTTCTTTTTTGATTTTTATTTTTAATTTTTTGAAGACTTTCTCTTTAGAAAAGTTTACTTTTATATTCAAATTTCTATTACCTGCAAACTTATTAAGTAAATTGATAACAAAATCAATTACATTTTTTTCGGCACAAATAGTTCCATTAATACCCTCACTTGCAAAAATTAACAAACCTGAAAGATCGTATTCATTTTCGATTTCTAATAATTTATTTTTTAGATCAAGAATTAAGTTTTCTTGAAATGGGAAGAAAGAGTAAAGAGAAACTATCTTATAATTTTTGCCTTTCATAAAGAAGATAATGTTTTTTCACAAGTTTCAAAATTTTTGTTAAATGATACTCCCACCTCTTTAAGAAGTTTTCTGTCTGATTGAAAAGATGGATTTGAAGTTGTGAGTAACTCATCTCCATAAAAAATTGAATTTGCCCCACATTGAAAACATAATATTTGGGCTTCTTTTGTAAACTTTTCTCTCCCTGCACTTAGTCTTATTTTACTTTTGGGCATAAGAATTCGTGCTGTAGCTATCATCCTTATCATTTCAATAGAATCAATCTCTTGATTATCTTCTAAACCAGTGCCTTCAATAGCTACTAATGAATTTATAGGAACACTTTCAGGGTGTGGATTCATGTTTGAAAGCACTTCCAAAAGAGATGCTCTATCGCCATTAGTTTCCCCCAAGCCTATTATTCCTCCACAACAAACATTTATTCCTGCATTCCTTACTCTTTTGATAGTGTCTAATCTGTCTTGATAAGTTCTAGTCGTAATAATATTTTTATAATGCTCAGGACTAGTATCAAGATTGTGGTTATACGCGGTCAAGCCTGCATCAGCCAGTTTGTAAGCTTGTTCTTCTGTAAGCATCCCAGCAGTAACGCATGCTTCCATCCCTAAATCTCTTACACCTCTAACCATCTCCAACATTGCATTAAAAGATTTCCCATCTCTAATTTCTCTCCACGCCCAACCCATACAAAACCTATCAGCACCCTCAATTTTTGCTACTTGAGCTCTTGCTAAAACCTCTTTAACTTGAAACTGTGGATGACTTTTGATTTCGCTAGCACTATAAATTGATTGGCTACAGTACGAACAATTTTCCTCGCATCCACCAGTTTTTACGCTAAACAATGATGCTAATTGAATATCGTATTTGTTAAATTTCCTGTGAACGGTTTGTGATTCCCACATCAAATCAATGAGAGGCATATTAAGTATTTCCAATATCTCCTCTTTGTTCCAATCGAACCTAATTTCTTTTAATAACTGATTATTAGAATTAGCCATTTTTATTAGGAAATATATTGAGAATCTTTAAAAGATTCATTTGGTAATGATTCTATACCGCCGAAACGTCTATTTCTTGATTGGTAATCAATTATTGCTTTAAGAAATTCATGCTCATTGAACTCTGGCCAAAGTACGTCAGATATATAAATTTCTGAATATGCTAATTGCCATAATAAAAAATTACTTATCCTTTTTTCACCACTAGTTCTTATTAGTAATTCTGGATCTTTAATTCCTCGTGTTAATAGTTGTGAATTAAACAATTCTTCATTAATTTCAGTTGGATTTATTTCCCCAGAAGATGATTTTAATGCTAGTTCTTTTGCAACTTTTACTATTTCTTGCCTACCTCCGTAATTAACACAAACATTGAATAAAAATTTATTGTTGTTTTTAGTAAGTGATTCTGAACTAGATATTATTTCTTTTAAATTTTTCGGGAAAGGAGTTAAATCTCCAATAAATTTTATTTTTGTTGATTCTTCATGTATTTCATCAATTTCCTTTTTCAAAACTTCGCTAAAAAGATTTATGAGAAAATCAACCTCTTTTGAGGGTCTTGTCCAATTCTCAGTTGAAAAAGCATAAACAGTAATTACTTTACAACCTAAATTTTTTGCAGCTTTGAGAATTTTTTTTAATACACTAACTCCCTGCTTATGTCCAAATGATCGGGGCAAACCTTTTCTAGTTGCCCATCTCCCATTGCCGTCCATTATTATTGCTATGTGCTTGGGCAATTTCTGCTTATCTATTTTCATTAATAAGTCAGTAATTTTATCGTCTATTACTTTTTCTAAACTCATTAGTTAATCCTTTTTGTTAATAAAAAGTTCTGATTTTTCTGACTCTTTTTTATTAATATCACCGATTATATTATCACTCGAGTCTGTCTTTTGAGATGAAACATTTTTACTTAAAGATGCTTTATTTGCTCCCATAGAGTTTTGATTCCCAATCAATTTTGCAAGAAGTTCTTGTAACCTGCTGCTGGTTATTGGCCTCTCGAGTTTGCCTTGGTTTGCTAATGATAACGTACCTGTTTCTTCTGAAACAACAATACAAATACATCTGTCAAATCTTTCTGTAATTCCTAATGCTGCTAAGTGTCTTGTGCCATATCTACTTATTCCTTGTCTTGAGAGAGGAAGTATTACGCCTGCAGAAATTATTTTATTTCCTTTCACAAGAACTGCTCCATCATGTAAAGGCGTATCTGTAGCAAAAAGATTTATTAAAAGGTCAGTTGATAATTGTGCTTGTATATTAGTACCTGAATATAAAAAATCTTCAGGTCTTAAATCACTCCCCAAATCTACAACGATTAAAGCACCTCTTCTATTTTGAGAGAGTTTACCGGCAGTATCAACTAACTGAGTAATGGTAGTTGAAGTTGCCCTAAATTCCTTTGGGGGATTCCCAAGTAATACAGCTAGCCTCCCAGTACCTAATAGTTCCATTAATCTTCTTAACTCTCCTTGCCAAAGGATCGCTAATGAGAGAGAGCAAGCGAGGACTACTGCATCAATTAATTTTGATGTTAGTGGTAAGTATGCATATCTTTGAATAAACCATGCGAATGATACTAAAAACAAATATCCTCTTAGAAGCCATAATGTCCGTTGTTCTTTTACCCTAGAGAATAATAATAGTCCGAAACCAATAGCAAATAAGACATCTAATATAAGCTTTAAATTTATAATCCCCCAAAAATTCACACTAAATACAAAATTAATTTAAATGTACCTAATTTTGTTTGATAAAGCGATCAGGTAAAACATCATATTTTAAAAGATCCAATGGGCTTTCTCTTTTTTGAATAATTTCTGCCTCTCCATCTTTAACTAATAGAGCAGCAGGTCTTGGAATTCTGTTGTAGTTAGAACTCATTGAATTATTGTATGCACCAGTACCAAAAACACATATAAGGTCTCCTGTTTTACACTCTGCTAGTTCAATTTCTTTAAACAATACATCTCCCGATTCGCAGTGCTTACCAGCAATAGTATATTTAATTTTGGAATTAATATTAAATGGATTACTTACTAAACATGCGGAATAATTTGATTGATATGTAATTGGTCTTGGATTATCACTCATACCACCATCAACAGATAAATATGTTCTAATACCAGGAATTTCTTTAAAAGCCCCAATTTTGTAAATGGTTATACCTGCTGTAGATACAATAGATCTACCGGGTTCGCACATTAATGTAGGAAAATCTAAGTTGTTTTTTTTACAAGCTGCAACAACGGAAGAAGAAATTGTTTTTACCCATTCATCAATTGAAGGGGGGTCATCACTTTCTGTATACCTGATACCTAAACCCCCGCCAACATTTAGTTCCTCAATATTATGACCAAATTTTTTGGCGTCTAAGATAACCCTTACCATTATTTCTCCTAGATCCTTATGAGGGTCTAGTTCAAAAATCTGTGAACCGATATGAGCATGTAAACCTTTTAATTTTAGGTGCTTTGTATTGCTTATTTTGTTAAATAGAATATTTAAATATTCTATTCCGAAACCAAATTTGCTATCAAATGATCCAGTTCTAATATATTCATGTGTATGGCATTCTATGCCAGGTGTAAAACGAATCATTATTTCTAGATCATGATTAAATGAATTTGAGATCTCATCTAATCTTTCTAAGTCGTAATCATTATCTACAATAACCTTAATATTATTCCTAACTGCGAACTCTAATTCTTTGTCTGATTTGTTGTTACCATGAAAAACAATTTTTTCATTAGGAACCCCACCTTTAATAGCAGTTAATAGTTCTCCTTCTGAAACAGCATCAAGTCCTAAACCTTCCGAAGAAACAAGACTACTCATGAAAATGGAACTGTTTGCCTTGGAAGCATATATGGGCAGGGATTTCCCTGGGTAGTATTTTTCTAATGCTTTTTTGTACGCTTTACAAGAATTTCTTAAGGTGACTTCATCTAAAATGTATAGAGGAGAATCATATTTTTTAACTAGTTCTTCAATAGAACATCCACCAACTGACAATTTCCCATCTCCTTCAATAGATGTGGTAATAGGAATAATATTTCTGTTAGGACTTTCCAAGTCAATTTTTTGTTTTAGAAAAGATTGTTTTTCTTCCATGGGAGAAGTATAAATAAAGCTTTGCCAAAACTGTCATATTTTATAATGACTTTAGATTTGAACTTTCTAAATATAAATACATAATAAATGATATCTATTAAACAAATAAATAAGAAAGATATTGATTTATGTTATGAATTAGATTCAAAAACGATTTCGCTATGGAGTAAAGAACAATGGGGTAACGAATTCAAAAAAGATGGTACAAAAATATTTGTGTTATTAATTAAAAATTTAGTCATTGGTATATGTGTTTTTCAAGTTGTTCTTGATGAAGCTCAAATAAATTATTTTGTTGTAAATAAAAAATTTAGAAAAAAGGGATTTGGATCTTATCTTATGAGCTATTTAATAAACAAATGTGAAAAATTAAATTTAAAGAAATTACTATTAGAGGTTTCTCAAAGCAATGTTAATGCTGAAAGATTTTATAGTCGCTTTGATTTTTCTACTGTGGGAATGAGAAAAAATTATTATAAAGATGGTTCACATGCTCTTTTAAAAGAAAAAAAATTAACAACTAATTAATGTAAAAATTTTAATGTTCGGATAACCAGAATCCTTGAAATTACTATAATTTCCTGCTATATCACTAAAAAAGTTCAATATAATTTGATAAATTATACTTTTGGGTATTCACAAAAGCTCATTCTGAACACAATATTGACATATTACTGGTAGGTTATTAATAGAAATCTAATCTTCTAATGTTTGAGAGATTTACAGAAAAGGCTATAAAAGTCATTATGCTTGCTCAAGAGGAAGCTCGAAGACTTGGTCATAATTTTGTTGGAACTGAACAAATTCTTTTGGGGTTAATTGGAGAAGGAACTGGAGTAGCAGCAAAAGTACTTAAATCACTTGGAGTTAATTTAAAAGATTCAAGGATAGAGGTGGAAAAGATAATTGGTAGAGGTTCAGGGTTTGTAGCTGTAGAAATACCCTTTACTCCTAGGGCTAAAAGAGTTTTAGAACTATCTTTAGAAGAGGCTCGTCAACTTGGTCACAATTACATAGGTACAGAACATTTATTATTAGGTTTAATAAGAGAAGGTGAAGGTGTGGCTGCAAGAGTTCTTGAAAATCTTAATATTGACCTTACAAAAGTTAGAACTCAAGTTATAAGGATGCTTGGTGAAACCGCCGAAGTTGGAACAGGGGCAAGTACAACCAAGGGAAACTTAAAAACTGCTACTCTTGATGAATTTGGAACAAATTTAACAAAATTAGCAAGTGAATCAAAATTAGATCCGGTTGTCGGACGCCATTCAGAAATAGATCGTGTAGTCCAAATACTTGGTAGGAGGACAAAAAATAATCCTGTTCTTATTGGCGAGCCAGGTGTAGGTAAAACAGCTATCGCAGAAGGTTTAGCTCAAAGAATACAAACTGGGGATATCCCAGACATACTTGAAGATAAAAGAGTTTTGACACTTGATATAGGTCTTTTGGTAGCAGGAACAAAATATAGAGGTGAATTTGAAGAAAGGTTAAAAAAAATAATGGAAGAAATTAAATCAGCAGGTAACGTCATTCTTGTCATAGATGAAGTACATACTTTAATTGGTGCTGGAGCTGCTGAAGGAGCTATAGATGCAGCAAATATACTTAAGCCAGCATTAGCTAGAGGGGAACTTCAATGTATTGGGGCAACAACTCTAGATGAATATAGAAAACATATTGAAAGAGATGCAGCTTTAGAAAGAAGATTCCAGCCTGTAATGGTAGGGGAGCCATCCATAGAAGATACAATCGAAATTTTAAAAGGTCTTAGAGAGCGTTACGAACAACATCATCGTCTCAAGATTACTGATGATGCGCTAGAGGCCGCCGCTCATTTAGGAGATCGTTATATATCTGACAGATTTTTACCTGATAAGGCTATTGACCTCATCGACGAGGCTGGAAGTAGAGTACGTTTAATGAACTCTAAACTTCCGCCTGAAGCAAAACAAATAGATAGAGAACTTAGACAAGTCCAAAAACAGAAGGAAGAATCTGTAAGAGACCAAAATTTTGATCAAGCTGGCCAATTACGCGAAAAAGAGATGGAATTGTCTGCAAAAATTAAAGAAGTTTTGGACAATAAAAAAGAATCTACAGTTGAAGGTCAATCTGATGCTGATAATTCTGTAAAAAGTGATTCAAAACTTTTACAAAGTCCCCTTGTTAGTGAAGAGGATGTAGCTCACATTGTAGCTTCATGGACAGGCGTGCCTGTTCAAAAATTAACAGAAACAGAATCAGTCAAGCTTCTTAATATGGAGGAAACACTTCATCAAAGGCTTATTGGACAAGATGAAGCTGTAAAGGCTGTCTCAAGAGCTATAAGAAGAGCAAGAGTTGGATTAAAAAATCCTAATAGACCCATAGCAAGTTTTATCTTTTCTGGACCCACCGGTGTTGGTAAAACTGAATTGACTAAATCATTGGCTTCATATTTCTTCGGTAGTGAAGAAGCAATGATCAGATTAGATATGTCAGAATTCATGGAAAGACATACAGTTAGTAAACTTATAGGCTCCCCTCCAGGCTATGTTGGTTTCAATGAAGGTGGTCAGCTTACTGAAGCTGTTAGAAAACGTCCTTATACCGTCGTTTTATTTGACGAAGTTGAAAAAGCGCATCCAGATGTTTTCAACTTATTATTGCAACTACTTGAAGACGGAAGATTAACTGACTCCAAAGGTAGAACTGTAGATTTTAAAAATACATTGTTAATAATGACCTCTAATATCGGTTCAAAAGTAATCGAGAAAGGTGGTGGCGGACTAGGATTCGAATTTTCAGGTGATTCAGTTGAAGATACCCAATATAATAGAATTAAATCATTAGTTAACGAAGAACTTAAGCAATACTTTAGACCTGAATTTTTAAATAGACTTGATGAAATAATTGTATTCAGACAATTAACTAAAAATGAAGTTAAAGAAATTGCTGAAATAATGTTGCAAGAAGTTTTTATCCGACTACAAGATAAAGGTATTAAATTAAATGTAACCGATGCTTTTAAAGAAAGGCTTGTTGAAGAAGGTTACAACCCTTCATACGGAGCGAGACCTTTAAGAAGGGCAGTTATGCGTTTACTAGAAGATAGTTTGGCTGAAGAAGTTCTTTCTGGGAGAATAAAAGATGGAGATAATGCTTTAGTTGATATAGATGATAATAAAAAAGTAACAATAAATATTTCTTCTGAAGAATCTTCTCAAGAACTAGCAGGTGCTAACTTCTAATCATTCAAAGTAAATATGCAGTCTATCTCTCCAGAAACTATATATAGGGGGATTTCTGCTTGGGAAAAATCTTTACCTCAAATTACTAAATTAACTAAAAGTCCATTAATTCTTGGTAGAGGGATTCAAACGAATAATTTGAGAAATAATATTTTTAATGACTTAAAAAATCAAAAACTTAATGTAAATTCTGCTAATTTGCAATTTGATTGTTGTCACGAAGATATTTCAAGAGTTAAAAATATTATTTCAAACAATAAAAATGATTGTGTTATCGCAGCTGGAGGCGGCAAAGTTCTAGACTCTGGAAAATATATAGCCGAGTCTCTTAATATCCCTTGTGTTACTGTTCCTCTTAGCGCCTCTACATGTGCTGGTTGGACAGCCTTATCAAATATTTATACAAAGGATGGTCAATTCATAAAAGATGTTGCATTGAGATCTTGTCCGAAAATACTAGTTTTTGATCATAAATTTATTCAAACAGCTCCATCAAGAACACTTGCAAGTGGCATAGCAGATGCTTTGGCAAAATGGTACGAATCCTCAATTACAAGTTCAAAACTAGATGACGGTCTTATTCAACAAGCAATTCAAATATCAAGAGTTTTAAGAGATCAATTATTAATAGATGGAGGTAAAGCATTTAACGGTCAATTTGAAAATAATCCATCTTGGCAAAATACTGTAGAAGCATGCGGACTTACAGCAGGATTAGTTGGCGGTATTGGTGGAGAAAAATGTAGGACTGCGGCAGCACATGCTATTCATAATGCAATTACTCAGATAATCACCCCTAATAAATTTTTACATGGTGAGATTGTTGGGGTTGGATTATTATTGCAATTAAGACTAGAAGAAATGATAAATAATAATAAATTAGCTGATCAATCAATTAAACAATTATTTGTGCTCATGAAGGAATTGAATTTGCCAACTACTATCGGACAACTTGGAATAAATGTTTTTGAAAATAATAATTTAGAGAAAATTGCTGATTTTACTTGTCGCGATAAATCTGAGATTCACTTTTTGCCTTTTGAAATTAATAAACGGGACGTAATAGAGGTTATTTCAAATTTTGAGCAACAAAAAATTAAAACATAAATATTTTTTTGACTAAAAACAATTTTGAACAATTAAGTGATTTAAATGCAGAATTTTTTGAAAGTGCCAAATTGTCACTATTAGACCCTTTAGGTCGTTACTTGGCAAATGATGTTAAGTGGATAAAACTCAACCAAAACTGGAACTCTTTAAAATTCCCAGTAGTTATGGGAGGGAAAGGTCCACCTATACTTCTTCTGCATGGGTTTGATAGTAGTTTTTTAGAATTCAGAAGAATATATAAATCACTAAAAAGAAATTTTCAAGTTATCGTTCCTGATTTGCTGGGTTTTGGTTTTAGCCCCAGGTGCGCAACAAATGAATACAATTCCTCGAAAATAATTTCGCATTTAATTGATCTCCTTAAGACCTTAAAAATAACAAAGAATCTTAAAATTATAGGTGCATCTATGGGAGGCTCAACAGCTTTAAAACTTGCTTATGAAATTCCTGATTCTATTGAAAAAATTATCCTTTTGTCCCCCGCCGGATTGTTTGGAGACCCTAAGAGTATCCCTTTTCCTCTTAACCAAATTGGCGCCTCATTTCTTGGAATGCCTCAGGTTAGAAAAAGTCTTTGTAGGCAAGCATTTGCTTTTCCAGATGAATGCGTTGGAAAGATGGAAGAGCAAATTGCTTCAATTCATTTAGGTTGTAAAGGATGGAGGAATTCACTTGCATCATTTGCAAAAAGTGGTGGGTTTGCAGGAACTCAAAAATATATCCAAAATATCCCAATTAAAACATTATGTGGAGATAATGATCGAATTCTTGGAAAAAAAGAGCTTAAAAAAATAGGAAATATTGAAAAATTAAATTTTGTAAGGTTACAAAATTGTGGTCATCTTCCGCATATAGATCTTCCATCATTATCTTGTAAAATTATCCAAGATTATTTTTTGGATTAAAATATTTTTTAAATTAATTTAGATACTTGAGAATTACAAAAATATAATACAAAACAGATGGAGTAAAGATGTAACTGTCAATTCTGTCAAGAATTCCTCCATGTCCCGGTAAAAAAGTTCCAGAATCTTTTATTTTTGCATCTCTCTTCATCATAGATTCAATTAAATCTCCAACTAATGCCATAAGAGAAATTGAAATTCCATAAATAATTCCAACAATTAATGGATTTTCCCAATTCATTAAAAATGCAAAAAATATTGCTAGTAAAATTGAACAGGATATTCCTCCAATTAAACCTTCTATCGTTTTGCTTGGAGATATTGGAGATAGAGATGTTTTACCAAATGACTTCCCAATGAAATAAGAACCAATATCACTAGCTACAATTAAAAAACAAGAAGTTAAAGTTAAATGAAGACCTGTACTGTTTGATAAGTTCTCAAACGATATAATACCCTGATTTGAACTTATTATCATTAAATCTAATCCCCTCAACTTAATCCAGTAACTGGGTAAAAAACCTAAATAGAATAATCCAAAAATAGATGCTGCAATATCTGAAATTGTCCCAGGTTTTGGTTGCAAAAGTAACCAAGTGCATATCCCAACTGAACAGATTGGTAAAATTGAATTTGAAATTTCTCCTTCAAGCACACCAATGGTCTCAAGATAAGCAGAAATTATAATAATAAATGACGAAAATAATGTGGTTTTTGTAGCTGGTCTTATTCCTTTAAATTCTGCCATTCTAAAAAATTCTAATAATGCTAAATATGTAAGCAACGCAGTTGCCAATGTAAAAAACCATCCCCCCAACAAAACAACAATCAAACCAAAAATTCCTATGAGTAATCCGCTTTTTAATCTCATATTAAATTGCTATGTTTCTAAGACCTTTATATTAAAATTTACCAGATCTTTGTTGCATAAACTTTGATTATTTATCCAATTAAACCTATCCTTGTCTACTTTTTCGCCAGGAACTAGTAAAGGAATCCCAGGAGGATAAGGGCAAATAATATCTCCAGATATTTTATTTAATGATTGTGAGAAAGGAATACTCCGAGTCTTACTTTTCCAAGCAATTCCAATTTCGATTTCGGGTGCTTGAACCAATTTAAAGGGCGATTTAAGCACTTCTAAACTTTTTGATTTTTTGGAATTTAATAGTAACTTTTTCCATAACTTTTCAAATAAATTCAGAAAATCTTTTTGATTTCCAAATCCTAAGCAAAAAGTGAGAGTCATCATTTCTGGCAATTCAGCGATAAGGCCATTTCTATAAAAAAATTTATCAGCAGTAAAACCATCAATTCCAGCCTTAGAGGTGTTTACTACAATTTTTAAGGGGTCTTGAGTTTCTATGAGAGGAATATTTTTTTGAATTAATTTTTTATAAATACTTTTTGCCTCTAAAATTCTTTTTTGATATTTTGATAAACTTTTTTTATTAAGCCAGTCCCTAATAGACTCTTCACAAGAGGAAAGTAATAATGAACTTGGACTAGTAGTTTGCAACAAATTAATACTTTTGATCAAATTATCTTCATTTATTAGATTCCCTTTGAACCACATTACCGCCGTTTGAGTTAATCCATTGAGCGACTTATGCAATGAATTAACCACTAAATCAGCGTTTGATGATAAGGCCGGTTTTGGCAAATTAAGGTTTTCACAAAAAAGGAAATATGAACCATGGGCTTCATCAACTAAAACAGGTAAATTTTTTTGATGACAACAATCTATTAAAGGTTCTAAATCTCCGGCATATCCCTGATAGGAGGGATTTACAAGAATCACCCCTGCAATTTTATTCTCATCAAAATTTAATTTTTTAAATACATTTTCCAACCAAATTTTTGTAATTGGTTTGTAATGCCCCGTTCTAGTTGAAAATTCTAGATCAAAAAATATTGGATTTATATTCTGCATCGCGCAGATTTTTATAACACTGATGTGAACATTTCTAGGCATCAGGATATTTTCGCCTGGATTTGCCATCGCAATTACTGCTGATTGTATTAATCCTGAAGCTCCATTAACTCCAAAAAAACATCCTTTAGCCCCAAATTTGTCAGAGAATTCTCTTTGAGATTTGGCAATTAATCCGCTTTGGGATAGTGGTGATCCTATTTCTGGCAGTTCTGGCAAGTCCCAATATCCTGGTGGATTTTTTAATAACTTCACTAATTTCTTTGGTAAAGCTGCCCCTCTGTTGTGTGCGGGAAAGAATAAAGACTTTAAAAACTTTTTAGTTAGAAAAGATGAAATGCTCATAAAGTATTATCTACATATATAGAATGAATTACGTAATAATCTTTTTTTGATATTTTTTAACTTTAATGAAAAAATCTTATTCGAAATATTCAGCAAAAGATGATTTACTTTGGTTGATTTTGAGACCATGGATTTTTATACCAAGAATTTTATATATCCTTTTAACTTTTATTTTTCTTTTTTTGAGAATACTTTTTCAAGGTAACAGTAAAAATAAAAATGTACAAAAAAATCTCTCGAAATATCTTTTTGATGTAATAACAGACTTAGGTCCTTGTTTTATCAAATTAGGTCAAGCACTCTCAACTAGGCCAGATCTTGTCAGACAAGATTGGCTTACAGAACTTACAAACTTACAAGATAATCTCCCAGCATTTGATCACAAAATTGCTTTAAAAATTATTGAAGAAGAACTTGGATCACCTGCTAATGAGTTATTTGAAGAGTTTCCAGATAGTCCAATCGCTTCTGCAAGTTTAGGTCAAGTTTATAAAGCAAAAATAAATAATTCTTATTTAGCTGTGAAAGTACAGAGGCCAAATTTATGTTTCCTCATAAGAAGGGATATTGTAATCTTAAGATTTTTAGGAACTTTTTTATCCCCACTCTTACCATTAAATATAGGTGTTGGAATTGGGGAAATAATAGATGAGTTTGGTAAGGCACTTTTTGAAGAAATTGACTATCAAAAAGAGGCCGAAAATGCTTTGAAATTTGCAAATTTATTCAAAGAAAACCCAAATATTTTTATTCCTAAATTAGTAAAACAGTTTTCATCTAAAAGGATTATCACAACTTCTTGGATTGATGGAGTTAAGTTAAGAGATCGAGCTTTACTAGAAGAAAATAACTTAATACCTGCTTCTTTTATAAAAACATGTGTCATCAGTGGACTGCAGCAATTATTTGAATTTGGATATTTTCATGCAGACCCGCATCCAGGAAATATGTTTGCTCTTAAAGGAGGAAATGTAGATTGTGGGAATTTAGCATATGTTGATTTCGGAATGATGGATACTATTACAAATTCAGATAGACTTACTCTTATAAAGGCAATTGTTCACATAATAAACGAAGAATATTTTCTTCTGGCACAAGATTTCCAGAAATTAGGTTTCTTAACCAAAGAACAAGATCTTCAAAAACTTGTTGAACCATTAAAAGAAGTTCTTGGAGGATCCCTAGGCGCTGAGGTTGGTAATTTTAATCTTAAAAATGTGACTGATAAATTTTCAAAACTAATGTATTCCTATCCTTTCAGAGTCCCCAGTAGGTTTGCTTTAATAATAAGAGCTGTTGTTAGTCAAGAAGGTTTAGCACTAAGATTAGATCCTGAATTTAAAATTTTAAAAATAGCTTATCCATATATCGCTAAAAAACTACTTACCGATAATTCTGAAGAAATTTTAGACATTCTTTTAGAAGTAGTTTTTGATAAAAAAGGTCAAATTCAAATAGAAAAAGTTGAAAGTTTATTAAATATTTTGTTTAAAGATTCAGAAAATATTAATTCAGATCTTATACCGGTAGCTAATGCTGGATTGAAATTATTTGTCAGTAACAAAGGATCCGAAGTTCGAAAGAATCTTCTTTTAAGCCTTATAAAAGATGAAAAATTAGAATTTACTGATGCTAAAAAACTCTTTGCTCTAATTAGAGATACTTTTAGCCCTCTGAATATTGCAAAAAGCGCAGTGCAAAATTTTATTTCTACAGTTTAAATTTTATTTATATCTAATGAATTTACTTATGATTTCAATTCGATTAGAATTAGAAGAGGATTTGTTTTTTTAAAAAATTGAGTAGAAAAAAGATTAATTAGCTTGGGAATATTGAATGAATATTTTGAAGAATCTCTTTTTATCTAAAAAAAAATCTGAAAATAATAATGTCTCTAGTCCTGGATTGGTTGATAAATATATAGAAATTGCAGAGTTAGTCAAAGAAGCAAGAATCCAACAAAACCTTACAGTAAAAGAATTGTCATACATTTCAAAAATTCCTGAAAGGATAATAAATTCTATTGAAAATAACAATAAAAATATTATGCCGAAGTATCCCTTTATAAGATCTATATTAATTAAATTAGAGGAATGCTTAGGATTTAAAAAAAATACCTTATTAAAATTAGCAGTTAGAGAAAAAAAATTTTTAAAGAAAGGAGAAAACGATTTTCTGTTCAGAAAATTTGATCTTATAAATACATGGCAGGGAAGTCTTTTGTATTTTTTTATATTAGTTTTAACTATATTTATATTAAAGAGGTACTTTGTTTTTAATGTAAATGTTATTGAAATTCAAAATATTGAAAATCAAATTATTAATAAATAATTTTTAAAAAACTCTACTTTCGAGTTCTCCCGAAAATATTTCCTAGCTCACTAAACTTTCTTATATTAACTTCTATTTCTTCTAAAGGACGATTTAACTTCCATTTCCAATTATTTTTTGTGGTACCAGGTTTGTTTAATCTACTTGAATCGTCTAAATATAATAGATCTTGTAATGGCGCGATAAAGAGCATAGCATTTGTTTCCATGCCAATTTCTATTAAATCCCAAGAAGGATTTTCTGAAAATTTATACTCATCTTTTATTCTTTTTTTTGATTCATAATCTAAATCTTTCCACCATGAAACAGAAGTAGAGTTGTCGTGAGTACCTGTATAAACAACCCAATTTTCTCCTTCAATATTCTTAGGTAAGTAAGGATTATCTTGATTGCCATCAAAAGCGAATTGCAAAATTTTCATGCCAGGCAGTTCGAAATTGTTCCTTAATTTCTCTACATCTGGGGTTATTACTCCCAGATCTTCCGCAATTATTGGTAGATAGTTACCCCCTAGATCCTTTTTTACTTTATTTAATAGTGTTTTACCTGGAGAATTTATCCATTTTCCAATAATTGCCGTTTTAGAACTGCCATTAACTCTCCAGTAACCCGCTAAACCCCTGAAATGATCAAATCTCAATATGTCCACGAGTTCAAATTGTCTTTGAAATCTTTTTCTCCACCAATTAAAACTAGTCCTTTTATGCTTTGACCAAAAGTAAGTTGGGGTACCCCATAATTGTCCTGTTGATGAAAAATAATCAGGTGGAACACCACTTTGAAATATTAAATCTCCATTTTTAAAAATTGAAAATAATGATTTATTGCTCCATACGTCTGCGCTATCTCTAGAAACATAAAAAGGCAAATCTCCTATTAGCTTAATATTTCTTGATTTTGCAAAGTTTTTAATGACGCTCCATTGCTCATCAAGATGCCACTGTATTAATTTTTTAATAAGTATCTCTTCACTTTTTTTCTTAATCCATGATTTTAAGAACTTGTTATTTTTTATTTTAAATTCTTTAGGCCATTCCCACCAAGGCAACATATTAAATTCCTCTCTAATAACAACAAATGTTGCATAATCTTCAACCCAAGAATTTCTATTGACCCATTTGTTGAAATTAATTTTTCTTTCTTCAGATTGTGCACTCCAACCTTGCAAAAGGAGGAGACCTAATTTTTTTGTTAAGTCATCCGCAAAATCAAAATTAAAATAATCTTTATTCTGATTTGTTGGACCTAAATTTTCTTTATTTGAAATGAAGATAAAACCTTTTTCGATTAAATCATCTATATCCAAAAACCATGGGTTTAGAGCAAAACTAGATGGGGAACTATATGGAGAACCTGTAGAGTCAGTAGGTGTAAGAGGTAAAAATTGCCAGTATTCAATTCCATGCTTATGAAGTTTTTTTATCCACTCTTTAGCTCCTCTCCCAAAAGTTCCACATACTCTTCCACCCGGTATACATGTTGGATGCATAAGTATGCCTAATGATTTTCTTTCAATAATTGACTCACTAGGCATGTTTTCAATATATTTTGATTCTTTAAACTTAACTTGTTTTTAATTCTCTAAATTCAACCTTATACAAATTTTTTTTAATTGACAAATATAATTCCTTGTTTTTAAGTCTGGATAAATATAAATTTTAATTTTTAATCAACAATTTTTTGGTTAATTGATGTGACTTTTGAAAAAATCTAGTCATTATCTTTTGCGAAATTCACATAAACGACTACGATAAGAATATAGTTTTGTGGTGCAAATTTCGTGACAAGTTTTATCACGGCAATGCAAAGTAAAGAATCGAATTTTAATCTAACTAATAGTAGATTAAGGTTAGTAAGTGGGACAACAAATCCTAAATTAGCTGAAGAAATTGCATCATATTTAGGGATTGAAAATGTACCTTTAATATCCAAAAGATTTGCTGATGGAGAACTTTATGTCCAGATTCAGCAATCTATTAGAGGTTGTGATGTGTTCCTGATTCAACCTACATGTGCTCCTGTAAACGATAGTTTGATGGAACTTATGATAATGGTGGACGCATGCAAGAGGGCGTCTGCAAGACAAATAACGGCTGTAATTCCCTATTTTGGATATGCAAGGGCAGATAGAAAGACCTCAGGAAGAGAGTCTATAACTGCAAAACTAACTGCTAATTTGCTTGAAAAATCAGGAGTTGATAGGGTTCTTGCTATGGATTTACACTCAGCTCAAATTCAAGGATATTTTGACATTCCATGTGATCATATTTACGGTTCACCTGTGTTAATTGATTATCTAGAAACGTTAGATTTAGAAGAAATAGTTGTCGTCTCTCCTGATGTAGGTGGAGTTGCTAGAGCAAGAGCGTTTGCAAAATTAATGAAAGATGCTCCGTTAGCTATTATTGATAAAAGGAGATCTGCTCATAATATCGCTGAAAGTCTTACAGTTATTGGTGAAGTTAAAGGTAAGACAGCTGTTCTGATAGACGATATGATAGACACTGGAGGCACAATTTGTTCTGGAGCAAATTTATTAAAACAAGAAGGAGCTAATAGAATATTTGCATGTGCATCGCATGCTGTATTTTCTCCTCCTTCTTATGAAAGATTAAGTGCTAAGAATCTATTTGAACAAGTTATTGTGACTAATAGCATACCTGTTTTACATAAAGATAATTTTCCGCAGTTAAAAGTTCTTTCTGTCGCAAATATGCTGGGGGAGGCTATTTGGAGGATTCACGAAGAAAGTTCTGTTAGTTCTATGTTTAGATAAAGAAATTATTTTCCCCCTAATCCTTGTAATTTCTTGATTCTCTCAGTTTCAATCTTGAATTGTTTTTCAATCTTTTCAGGTACATTATCTGGGCATACTTGAAGAGCTGATTCAACTAACTGGAGAGATGCAATAAATTGTAATTTTTTTATATCAACTGTTTGTTCTTTCTTCCTTTCTATTATTTTTCCTCCATGTTTTTGTGAAACTACTGATGCGAAAGTTGCTGAAGCAACGTTTAATGTTTTTGGGAAATCTAAATCAAATCCCTTTCTTGTTGCATTACACAGAAATGAAACACCCATCCCATGATATAAATCTAAGTCATTTTTATTTGCAGGCGAATTTTTAACATTTGCATTTAAGTCGTTAATACTAAACAAAAAAGATGAAGAAATTAAGGGGATTGCAAAAATTTTAGATATTTTTAAACCCATATTTGATTCATTTTTAATTCTTATATTAAAGATACCATTTTATTTTTTAAACTAAATATGAAAATAAATTTATTTAATAGTTTTAATTTCGTGATGATTTTCTACTATTTTCAAGATATTTTTGTTCCATGAATATATAACCCTAAATCTGTAATTATCAGAATCTAAAAGTCTGGTATGTTCAAGGATATACCAATCTTTGTAAGAAGATTCGAAAATCATTTCGTGTTCGTCGACTTGTCTAATATTTGAGATGCCTTCATCATCACTTAAATAAAAATTTTCCCTCTTTAGTTGATGGCCTTTTAAAAATGCATGCATCTCTCCTCGTTCTTTATACTGGGGATTTTCGTCAAAGAAATTATATTTTTTTTCTGGATACCAAGTAAACTTATAATGCGACTCCCATTCGGATTTACTCTCTAGAGCCTGAATATTTATATTCATACTTAAATTATAAGTTTTTTGTGCTTCATCAAGAAAATAAGTTCTATTAGATTTCCACAATCCGATATTCCTAGAAAACCACCTTTTTAAATTACTATTTAAGTTGATTTCAGGAGGGTTTTCACCAAAATGTAAATTTTTCTTTGGATTAATAGCAACCATATATAAATAAGTCCTATTTATTTAATAGCTTATCTGTAAAATAAAAAAAAATATCTTAAGGTGTTTATAAGGATTGACAGCTTTTCAACACTTCAGAGGAAATCATTTGAATGATAAAAAAGAGTTAAAATTAATACTTGTGGCAGCTAGAAATCAACTTTCTAGTAATGATATTAAGTCCCTAATCTCTTATTTAGAATCAGATGATTGTGAATTTGAGATATCTCTCCAGATTTCTGACCCCACAGAGCAACCAGAATTACTTGAATTACATAGATTAGTCGCTATTCCTGCTCTTATAAAAGTTTCTCCAGCTCCAAAACAAATATTTGCTGGAAGTAATATATTTTCTCAGTTGCAAAAGTGGTTGCCAAGATGGACACAGGAAGGCTTAACAAAAAACCTTGGGATTAATTTGCAACCATCTAAAATTGATTCAATAAGGACTCAAAAAGAATTTCTATTGGAAGACGAACTTCTCGTTTTAAGACAAGAAAATGAGACTTTAACGAAAAGGATAGAGTCTCAGGAGAGATTATTAAGAATGGTCGCGCATGAATTAAGGACACCTTTAACGGCTGCTACTTTGGCTGTTCAAAGTCAAAAACTTGGACAAATAGACATTTCAAAATTGCAAGAGGTAATTAAAAGACGTCTAGAAGAGATTGAACTCTTATCTCAGGATCTATTAGAGGTTGGAACAACCAAATGGGAAGCTTTATTTAATCCTCAGAAAATTGATTTAGGTAATATTAGTGCTGAAGTAATACTCGAATTAGAAAAATTCTGGAGATTAAGGAATATTGAAATTGATACTGATATTCCATCTGATCTACCAAGTGTATTTGCAGATCAAAGAAGAATGAGGCAAGTATTTTTAAATTTAATTGAAAATGCTATTAAATTTTCTAGGGACTCTGGATCTATAAAAATCACCATGATTCACAAGACAAATCAATGGGTAGAAATAACAATTTGTGACAAAGGTGCTGGTATTCCTTTGAGCGAACAAAAAAGAATTTTTCTTGATAGGGTAAGACTTCCGCAGACTTCTGAAGGAACTTCTGGATTTGGCATAGGGTTATCAGTATGCAGGAGAATAGTGCAAGTCCATGGAGGAAGAATATGGGTCGTATCTGAAATTGGTGTAGGTTCCTGCTTTCATTTCACAGTTCCTGTGTGGCAAGGACAAAACAAAGAGCAACATTACTTGACGAAAGGCTAGCTTTACTCTTAGTTTTTAATAAGCTGTTACGCTAATTTCCTGGCCCCATCGTCTAGAGGCCTAGGACACCTCCCTTTCACGGAGGCGACAGGGGTTCGAATCCCCTTGGGGCTATTATCTGAAAATTAAACTAATTTATTGATAATTTTGCTTGCCTATCTACGGCAATCAAATTTTCTGAAAGATCTTTTTTTAGTCTTTTTTCTATCATTCCTATAGGCATCCATTGACAACCTTGAACAGTAAGATCGTAAATTAATGAATTTTTTGAAGTATCTTTAATATTTTGAATTTTCCAACTACCTTCAAATTTTCTGAAATCCCCTTTAATTAAACTGAACTTTAAAAGGCCAAGCTCTTTATCTTCGAATAAATCGATAGTTACTTCAGCTGAAAATTTCATACCAAGAAAATCCTGAGCTCCAACTTGTCTAAGGTGTACATTATTGTTCTTTTGATATATTTTTTTGCTTGAAAGTAAATTTGGTATGTAAATATTAAGTCGATCATAATCTGTTAAAACATTCCACAAAGAATCAAAACTCGCAGAGGTTGTAAGTTGAGCGGCAAGTCTTCTTGTTCCACCAGAAAGCTTTTCCATTGTTTGCTCAATTGTCCTGTATTCATTACTTTTAGTACGATCTAGTGATTTTTGAGGATTATTCATAAATGAATTTTTTAATTAGATAAAAAATTATTTCTGTGTAACTATACAGATAAAAACAATAAATCCTGAAAAATAAAAATAATTTCATTAAATTATTCCGATCTCAAAACGTAACCATTTTTGTAAAATCACTACAAATTAAACTACAAATTGATAGTCTTTTATATAAAGAAAACCAAAAAATGTATTCACAATCAACAGTTATCGCAGGTGGCTTGGCTCATATACCAGTAGTAATAGGAGTTTTTTCTTTTATTCAAAAATTTTTTAGTAAAAGAGCCTCACAATTTCCGCAAGATACAGAAGAAAAAAAATCTCCGGTAAAACCTGTTGAACAAAAATCAACCCCTAAGCCTGCTCCTGTTGCAAATGCAGAAACTAAAACTGTAGTTAAGAAAAAACATGCAGATGTTCCTGTAAATATTTACCGTCCTAAGACACCCTACGAAGGAACCGTCATTGAAAACTATAGTCTTCTCAAAGAAGGAGCAATTGGTAGAGTTAATCATATAACTTTCGACCTTAAAGATAGTGATCCATTTTTAAATTATGTAGAAGGCCAAAGTATTGGTATTATGCCTGCCGGTGAAGATGCTAATGGAAAACCTCATAAATTAAGACTTTACTCAATAGCTAGTACTAGACACGGAGATGACTTTAATGGAAATACAGTTTCTCTTTGTGTAAGGCAGCTTCAATATGAAAAAGATGGTGAAACCATTAATGGTGTCTGCTCTACTTACTTATGTGATATTAAGCCAGGAGATAAAGTAAAAATAACAGGTCCTGTAGGTAAAGAAATGCTTCTCCCTGAGGAAGAGGATGCGAACATTGTTATGTTGGCCACAGGAACTGGAATAGCACCAATGAGGGCTTATTTAAGAAGAATGTTTGAACCAACTGAAAAAGAAAAAAATAAATGGAATTTCAAAGGTAAAGCTTGGTTATTTATGGGTGCTCCAAAATCAGCTAATTTGTTATACGAGGAAGATATTCAAAGATACCTTTCTGATCATCCTGATAATTTTAAATATACAAAAGCTATTAGTCGCGAGCAGCAAAATACAAAAGGTGGAAGAATGTACATTCAAGACAGAGTTCTAGAGTCAGCCAATGAACTTTTCAACATGATTGAAGATGAAAAGACACACATATATCTTTGTGGATTAAAGGGTATGGAACCTGGAATAGATGAAGCAATGACTAAGGCTGCAGAAGAAAAAGGCTTGAACTGGTCAGAATTAAGACCTCAACTAAAAAAAGCAGGGAGATGGCACGTAGAAACTTACTAAACTTTGATATTTAAATTTAACTTTAACTTTTTAAATACTTTTTGGTTTAGACACAATATGTAGCTAATATTTGAAAAAAAGAGGATTTTAAATAAAGAATACTAAAAATATGCCTTCAACTTTAAGTAATCCTCTAAGATTAGGCTTACGTCAGGAAAGAGTCATATCTCCACAATGCTTGGTAATATTTGGTGCTAGTGGAGACCTTACTCATAGAAAATTAATACCAGCCTTATTTGAACTCTATTTACAAAGAAGAATTCCTAGTGAATTTGGAATAGTTGGTTGTGCGAGAAGACCTTGGACTGATAATGAGTTTAGAGAAAAGATGAAAGTAAAGCTATCAAATAAAATATCTGGTAAAGAAACCGAGTGGGAAGAATTTTCTAATTACCTTTTCTATGAACCTGTTGACTTACAACAAAGTGATCATGTCGTAAGGCTTTCTAAAAGATTAAATGAAATTGATAAAAAACAAGCTACTCATGGTAATAGAACATTTTATTTATCAGTATCTCCGAATTTCTATGCAAGTGGATGTAAAGCTCTTAAAGAAGTTGGCCTTTTAGATGACCCCAAGAAAAGTCGTTTAGTGATTGAAAAACCTTTTGGAAGAGATTATTCAAGTGCAAAAAAATTGAATAAGATCGTTCAAAGTTGTGCCGAAGAAAATCAGATTTATAGGATTGATCATTATTTAGGTAAAGAGACAGTTCAAAATATTCTTGTTTTGAGGTTTGCTAACACTATTTTTGAACCAATCTGGAACAGAAATTATATATCAAGTGTTCAAATTACTTCATCTGAAACAGTGGGTGTAGAAGATAGGGCAGGTTATTACGAAAGCTCAGGTGCTTTAAGGGATATGCTTCAAAACCATATGACCCAAATGCTTGCTGTTACTGCTATGGAACCTCCTGGGAAGTTTGAGCCAGAAGCAATTAGAAATGAAAAAGCTAAGGTTCTTCAAGCTTCAAAACTTGCTGACGAAAATGAACCGTGGAATTGTTGCATAAGAGGTCAATATGGAGAGGGAGGGAATATTTCAAATCAACTGAAAGGATATAGGCAGGAAGATGGTGTTAATTCCAATAGCACAACAGAAACTTATATCGCGACAAAAGTTTTCGTTGATAACTGGCGTTGGCAAGGTGTTCCATTTTATTTGAGAACAGGTAAAAGACTTCCTAAAAGACTTGGAGAAATAGTCTTGACTTTTAAAGACGTTCCTGTTCATTTATTTGAATCAACAATAATAAATCCTGCCCCAAATCAACTTATCCTTAGAATTCAGCCAAATGAAGGGGCGACTTTCAAGTTTGAGGTAAAATCTCCCGGTTCTGGAATGAAATCAAGACCTGTTGAAATGGAATTTTCTTATGATGAATCATTTGGAGAACCATCAGATGAAGGCTATGTAAGATTATTAGCGGATGCAATGCTTTCTGACCCAACCTTATTTACTCGAAGCGATGAAGTAGAGGCAGCTTGGAAACTTTATACCCCTTTAATAGAATTGATGGATAATTCTCCTTGGAAGTTGCCTATCTATAATTATGAATCCATGACGTGGGGACCTCCTGAATCTGATCAATTACTCTCAAAAGATAATATTTTCTGGCGTAGACCTTAAAAATGAAACCTCAACTTACACTTCAAACCCCGCTAGAGCTGCCTTATAAGGAGATTTCTAATTACCTTAATAAATTATGGGTTTCAGAAGATAAAGATAATACTGGAGCTAATACTTTTACACTAATGGTCTGGCAGCCTGCTTGGCTAGAACAATGTTTGGTTCAAAAAGGATTAGTAAATGGACCAATTACTGGAAATTTAAGTCCTGAGATAATTGAAGTTGCTAAAAAGTTCATATTAGATCAGGGACTACCAATCACTACATCCCTTAATAGTGAAGAATTATTGAATTTATTGAAGGGAAATTTATCTAATAAAGACTTTGAAGACTTTAGAGGACAATTTTTTGAATCATCAATAAGTACATTGAATCCAAGAAGATTAATAACTCTAGCGCCAACGTTAAATAAAAATTCAGATATCAAAACTTTTGTATCCGCTTATTGTCCATTAAGTGATACTCCAGCTATGCAACCTATCTGTGGGGATTTAGTAGTTATTAGGGGAGACTCAGCCTCAATATCCAATAAAGGATTAAAAATAATTGATGAATTATCTATTGATGAATTACCTTCATGGTTGTGGTGGAATGGAAGCTTGGATGAGTCACCTGAAATCTTCGAATATTTTACTAATTATGGTCTAAGGTTAATAATTGATACTGCTCTTGGATCGCCATACAGATGTTTAAAAGTTTTAGATCAATTAAATAATTCAGACAAAGCTATTAATGATTTAAATTGGGTTAGGTTGAAAAATTGGAGGGAATCATTGGCAATGATTTTTGATCCGCCTTCGAGAAGACCAATCTTAGATCATATTACTGATGTTGATATTGATATCGCAGGCGATCATATGATTCAAGCTTTGTTTTTGATCTCATGGATTAGCGATAAACTTGGTTGGTCTTTTCTAAGAGTTGAAAGGGATACGGAATCAACAAAAATAGAGTTTGAAAGAATTAATGGCGAAATAATTTCTGCGTCAATTAATCCTTTATCTTTGGGGAATCCAAGTATTCATTCAGGACAAGTGATTGGATTGAGGTTGATTTCAAGAATTAGTGAGGTTCAAAAAAATAACACTTGTGTAATACTTGGCTGTGAATCAGTGGAATGTATGAGACTTGAAGCAGGGGGAATGGCTAATATGGAATTAATAGAGCAAGTTGTTCCAAATTCTTTTTCTTCATCAGAGTATGACGTTAGTAAATTATTGGGTAGTAGTAGAGGTAATACAAGCCCTCTTTTTGAAAATTCTATTAAAATAGCCCTTCAAATATTTAATGGTTTTAAAAACTAATTAATGCCTTGTGTAATATCTTCTCCTTCAACTGATAGTGGGAAAACTACACTATCCCTTTTGGTATCTTGTTGGGCGTTCTCAAAAGGTATAAAGATACAAACTTTCAAGGTTGGCCCAGATTATCTTGATCAACAACAACTTAGCTCCATTGGCCAACCTATTTGTAGGAATTTAGATATTTTTTTAAATGGTGAGGAATGGGTTCAAGAAAGTTTTTTTAAACATTCTTTGAAATATGAATTCTCATTGATTGAAGGAGCAATGGGTCTATTTGATGGGTTAGGAGCAACAACCTATTCAAGCACAGCAAATATATCTAAACTTCTCAATGCTCCAGTAATTTTTATTGTTAATGCTAGAGGTCAAGTAGCTTCTCTTTTAGCGACTGTTCGAGGTTTTAAAGATTTTGATAGTGAATTGTCAATAGCAGGGATTATTTTCAATAACGTTAATTCAGATAGACATAAAAAATTAATTGAAGAAGTTTTTAAAAATGAAGATATCGAAATTCTTGGTTTTTTGCCGTCTGATTCAAAAATAACTTTAAACAAATCTAATTTAGGTTTGATTTCTCCCTTGGATAATGGGCAACAAATTGATATTGAATATTTTGCTAATTATGCGGAAAGAAATCTTGATTTATTTTCTCTTATTAAATTCCTGAAATCTCCTCAAAAGAAAATGTTTAATTCTGCTAGTTTTGAAGACTTTAAAATTGAAAAAAGTAAACCTATTGCAATTGCAGAAGATAAAATCTTTCATTTTCAATACCCTGAAACTAAGGAGTTTTTGAGTGAAGCAGGTATTCCATTGATTTCATGGAGTATTTATGATGATGAAGAGATACCTAAGGAGGCTTCTTCTTTAATTATTCCTGGGGGGTTCCCTGAAAAATATGCTGAGCATATAAGTAACTCTAAAAAAAGCTTAAATTCGTTAAGGAAATTCCGCGAAAATGGATTTATATATGCTGAGTGCGGAGGGATGATGATTTTAGGAGACTTTATAAAAGATGAAAGTGGTAATAATCATAAAATGAGTGGGATCCTTCCTTTTAGATCAAAAAAAAGTAAGCTCACAGTAGGTTATAGATACATTGAAGGTCTAAAAGACACTCCGATCATTAGACAAAATCAATTAATTAGAGGACATGAATTTCATTATTGGGAAATTGAAAATAATTTATCTGAACTTGATGAAAGAAAAGCTGAGCATCATATGAAACTTTCTTCCCCATGGAAAATTAAATCTTGGGAAACTGAATATAAAAATGAAGGTTTTTTTGATCAAAAATTGCATGCAAGTTGGATTCACTTACATTTGCCAAGTTCTCCAAAAGTCGCAAAAAACTTTATAGATGCAACCCAAATTAGTTTTTAAAAGGATTCTTAATTTATTATCAAATCAAATATTTTTAGAGGTGAACCTAAAAAAAACATGCCAGGCAAAGTAATTAATGGTCCTAAAAAACTTCCCACTATGACTTCAATTTTTGTATGACCCAAGGTTTCTTTTAAAAGTAATTCAGATTTAGGGTCTAGTTTTTTTGATAGTTTATTGATTTCTGCAGCTTGAATCCCAGCTGATTTTCGAACACCACTAGCGTCATACATAACTATTAGTGCTACAGCAACTGATAATGCAAATATTGAACTATCAAATCCCAATTCATAACCTATACCAGATGTAGCACCAGTTATTAATGCGGAATGACTTGAGGGCATACCACCAGTCTCAAACATAATCCCGAATCTTATCTCTCCATTTGATAAAAAATTGAATATGATTTTAAAAAATTGAGCAAGTATACAGGATAATAAACTCCAGAAAAGAACTGAATTGTTAAAAAAGGCAAAAAACTCAGACATAAATCAAACTATTTATCTGTCTCTATTTGTAATAAAGTCGGCTAGAGATAAAAGATATTTTGCATCTGGACCCCATGGTTCAATTGCTTTTTTTGATTTTTCAACTAAATCAAATGCTCTTTTCTTTGACTCCTCCATCCCAAGTAATTTAGGGTAAGTAGTTTTGTCAGCTAAAAGATCTTTACCGGCAGTTTTACCAAGCTTTTCACTGCTGGAGGTTAAATCAAGAATATCATCTATTATTTGGAAAGCTAATCCAATTCCCTCTGCATATGTTGTTAGAGCTTGTAATAGTTTTTCGTTTGCGCCTGCGATCATTGCGCCTGTTCTTACGCAAGCCTTTAACAAAGCCCCAGTCTTATGAAGATGAATATATTCGAGAGTTTTAAGGTCGACTTCTTTACCTTCGCATTCTAAATCAACAACTTGTCCCCCGACCAGGCCTGGTGCACCAGCAACTAGGGATAATTCGCCAACTACATTTAATAATCTATTTGGATCAACTCCAGGGCTTCTTAAAGAGACCATTTCAAAGGCCCTTGTTAATAAAGCATCACCTGCAAGAATAGCTATTGCATCCCCATATACTTTATGATTTGTCGGCCTACCTCTCCTCAAGTCATCATTATCCATAGCGGGCAGATCATCATGAATCAAGGACATTGTATGGATCATTTCTATCGCTACTGCAGTAGGAACAGCAAGAGAGGGATCTCCTCCAGCAAGTGAGCAAGATGCTAAACATAAAATTGGACGTATTCTTTTCCCTCCAGCTAAAAGGGAATATCTCATTGATTCTCTTAATGTTTCTGGATTCTCAGGCCCCAATGAAAAATCAAGAGCCTCTTCTACAACTTTTTTTGTTTTTTTAAGATACTTTTCAAAATCAGAAATATTATTTATAACTTCAGTCATTTTATATCTTTAGTAAAAATTTTTTTCATCTTAGAGTTTATGGCAAAAGGTCATTAAGAGTTGATGATAAACCAAATTGTTTTTGCCAGCTAAAAATAGTATTTACAAGTAACATTGTTACTGTCATTGGCCCAACACCTCCTGGTACAGGTGTGTAAGCAAATACTTTAGAAATGACATCTTCTAATAATACATCGCCACATAATCTGGTTTGATTTTTATCGGAACTTTTTAATCTATGTATTCCAACATCAATAATTACTGCTCCTTCTTTCACAAAACTCGAATCTACAAGGTTGGGTTTTCCTGCTGCCGCAATTAGGATATCGGCTTCTCTACAGACTTTATTCAAATTCAACGTTTTTGAATGAGTCATTGTTACGGTGCCATTTAAATTCAACAACATAAGTGATAGGGGTTTCCCAACAAGCAAACTTCTTCCAATAACAACAATTTTCTTACCTTCAATTGTAATATTTTGGGATCTTAATAAATTAATAATTCCTGCAGGAGTACATGATCTCATCGCAGGCTCATTTTTCACTAATTTGCCAATGTTTATCTCATTTAATCCATCTACATCTTTACTCGGATTAATATGGCTGATAAGTTTCTGCTCATCAAACTTTTTTGGGATGGGAAGTTGTAGCAACATGCCATCAATATCATTATCAGAATTAAGTTTGAATATTAATTGTTCAACTTCTTTTTGCTCTACACTATCTCTTAGATGAAAGACAAAGCTCTTTATTCCAATCCTTGAACATGCTTTTTCCTTGTTACTAACGTAAACCCCACTGGCAGGATCATCACCTATTCTTATTACAGCTAAACCAGGAGATCTTTTTGCAAATTTTTTATTATTAGAGATATAGTCATTTAATCTTTCTTCAATTTCAAGAGACAATTTTTTACCGTCTAATTTTAATGACATTTAGAAAAACATCTCCTTTTTACACCTAGCATGCCTATAATTTTAAATTATTCAAATAGATTTATTTATATTCTGTGCAAAACATCACAACTACCTTTAAGAAATTGTTTTATCTGTGGAGGCGAAGTCAAGTTCCAGTAAAACAACCAATTAAGATTTCAAGGATAGATAATCTCATAATTTTTTTAGTATGTATCTTAATTTCAATAATTTCTTCTTATAAACTACTTCTTAGTTCGCCTTTAAATGTCGCAGATATTTTTTCATGGCTTTTGACCTTTACTGAAATACTTATTAGTTCTGGAATTTTGATATTAGTTTCTAAAAAAGAGAATCCCACAATTTCTTCAAGACAAATCTTTTTGATCATTACTCTTCTTTTAGCAGTACAAGCTATGAAATTAGCCTTAGCTCCAACAATAAGTCCGTTATCTTTTATTATCCCGCCGGCATTAATAATATCTCAAGGAATGGGAAGCATAACAGCTTTGGCTTGGGTATCAATAGCAAGCTTTAGTTGGCCAGACCCAGCAGTTGCTATAAATAATAATTTATTTTTTATTTTATTAGTATGCTCTTCAATAGTATCTCTACTTGGAGGGAGAATAAGAAGCAGAGCTCAGTTACTTCAACTATCAATTTTTGTCCCCATAGGATCGTTTTTGAGTCAATTGATATTGATGGGTAATGATAAGATAACTCTTAATAACCAAGATTTTGTTTTAGCTGGTGGGGATATATTTTCTGATTCCTTCCTGTTGGCAATAGTAATGCTTTTTACTATTTTATGTATTCCTATTTTTGAGTCTGTATTCGGATTATTAACAAAAGCAAGATTACTCGAATTGGCTGATAAGGAGAAACCTTTAATTAGAAGATTATCTCTTGAAGCTCCCGGCACTTTTGAACATACCCTACTTATCTGTGGTTTGGCAGAGGAAGCGACAAGAATGATTGGTGGTGATATTGATCTAATTAAAACTGGAGCTTTGTATCATGATATTGGTAAACTACATGCACCTAATTGGTTTATCGAAAATCAGGATGGTTTAATAAATCCGCATGACGAATTAGATGATCCGATTAAAAGTGCAGAAGTATTACAGGCACACGTAGATGAAGGATTGAAATTTGCAAGAAAAAATAAACTACCTAAACTTATAGCTAATTTTATCCCTGAACATCAGGGTACCTTAAAAATGGGATATTTTTTTCAAAAAGCTAAAGAAAAAAATCTCGATATTAATGAATATTACTTTAGATACAAAGGCCCTATTCCTCAGTCAAAAGAAACAGCTATTTTAATGCTCGCAGATGGATGTGAAGCAGCACTAAGAGCTATGAATATTAATGCATCTGATAAAGAAGCTTTGGAAACAATATCTACTATTATCTCCTCACGTCAAATAGATGGGCAATTAGATGATAGTAATTTATCACAAGGAGAAATTTTTCTTATAAAAAGGGCATTTTTGAATGTTTGGAAAAGAATTAGACATAGAAGAATTCAGTATCCAACAAGCAAGAATAATACATTTTCTTGATTTTTATTTTATAGTCTTATACTTCTTCGATGTTTTGGATTACACCAATATAGAAGAGCTAATGTACTTAATAATGTTGTTAAAAGTGTAAACCCACCAATTCCAAAAATGTCTTTAAGAGTTATGAGCCTTACCACTGAATAAGGACCCGTCCCAGAAATTACCATTGATAGAGATACTAAAGTTAAAGTTACGCCCCATCTCCTCTCTGCTAGAAGAGCTGCCGAAGAAACTATTCCAACGATCGCAGCAGGCCAACCAAGACTAATGGCAAGTGTTATATTTGCAACTCTTAGTGGAGGACCATAACTTATTATTAATGCGATTATTGGAAGTGCGATTATATTGCTGATTAATCCAACCCATGAAAGCGCCCAATATCCTAGTAACCTTTCTCTCATTATTAACAGCTTTAACTATTAGATTAATTTACAATACTAAGAGACATTATTTAATGCTACTTAATATTCCTAAAAATTTAATTTGCTTTATTAAATAGAAATGTACTACTCGAGTTTTCTAAATTATCAAATTGTGGGTGAATTGAATTTTTTTTCTCAGAAAAGACAAGCCTATTTAAAGCATTAACGTATGCATTAGCTGCAGCAACTACAACATCTGTATCAGCAGAATGGCCAGAATAAATTTTATTATCCCTTCTTATTCTTATTGTTACTTCGCCCAAAGCGTCAATTCCTTCTGTTACCGACTTAACAGAAAATTCAATTAATTCATTAGGAACTTTAGCTAATTTGTTTAAAGCTTCGCATACAGCATCAACGGGCCCAGTCCCTATTGATACAGCAGTATCCTCGGTATTATCTTCCGTGTTTATAAGCGAAATAGTGGCAGTAGGTTTAGATGCGTTACCGCAACTAACTTGTACAAGACTTAATTGAAATTTGACTTCTGGGAGCTGCACTTGTTCACTAACGATTGCTTCTAAATCTCGATCAGTAATTTCTCTTTTCCGGTCAGCTAAATCCTTGAAACGAGCAAAAGCATCATTTAAATCTTCTCGGCTCAAGTCATATCCCATCTCTTCTAATCTTGCTCTTACTGCACTTCTTCCACTAAGTTTCCCCAAAGATATTTTGTTATCACTCAACCCAACAGTTTTTGCGTCGATAATTTCATAAGTTAGTCTATTTTTTAAAACCCCATCTTGATGAATGCCTGACTCATGAGCAAAAGCATTGGCTCCAACAATCGCTTTATTCGGTTGTACCGTCATTCCAGTTAGGTTGGAAACAAGTCTAGAGGTTTTTGTTATTTCTTTTGTTCTTATAGCTGTAAGAGGAGTTGGTGAATCTGGATTTCTTTTGAAAAAACTATTAAAAAAACTCTTCCTAACGTGCAGTGCCATTACTAATTCCTCTAGAGAGGCATTACCGGCTCTTTCACCAATTCCATTAATAGTACATTCTAGTTGTCTGGCTCCATTTTTTACTGCCTCTAGAAAATTGGCTACTGCCAAGCCTAAATCATTATGACCATGAACCGAGATTACTGCTTCATCAATATTTGGAACATTTTTATTTATATCGGCAATTAGTTTGCCAAATTCACTAGGAGTTGTAAATCCAACAGTATCAGGGATATTTATTGTTGTCGCTCCAGCAGAAATTGCTAGTTGAATTACCTCGTATAAAAAGTCAGGATCACTCCTTGAGGCATCTTCACAAGAAAACTCAATATCATCTACTAATGATTTTGCATAATTAACCATTTCTGGAACTATTTGAAGAACATCTTTTCTGGATTTTTTAAGTTTATGTTTCAGATGAATATCACTTGTTGCAATAAAAGTATGTATTCTTTTTTTTGGGGCTGGACTTACTGCTTCGTAACATGCTTTTATATCTCCTTTAGAAGCTCTAGCTAAACCACATATTATAGGGCCATTTTCTTTCCCGACTGAATTAGCAATTTTATTAACAGCTTTAAAATCTCCTGGACTTGCAAAAGGGAATCCAGCTTCAATAACATCTACTCCTAATCTTGCTAATTGATGGGCAATAGCAAGTTTTTCTTCAAGATTTAAACTGGCACCAGGAGATTGCTCTCCATCTCGAAGAGTTGTGTCAAATATCAAAATTCTTCCAGGATCTTTTGACATCAAAGGGAATAAACTAAACTTATATTAAGCTAATTAAAAAAATTTGACTAGATTTAGTTCAATAATAATTTGTTGAAAATTTATAATTTAAATAAAATTGGTTAAAATTCTGAAAAAAAAATAAAATATTTAAATTTTTAAAGTATTCTTTTATGATCAAAACTTCCTTTTTTAAAAGGTTAATTTTGGTTTTTTATAGAATTTCAGGCTTAAATCATAAAAAGTATGAATGGGCGATACCCCCAAAAAAATGTTTTAGGTCAGTTAGCGATAGTTTTACATGCTCATCTACCTTATGTCAGGAAAAATGAAAAAAACTCTTTAGAAGAGGATTGGTTATTTCAAGCGATTCTGGAATGTTATATACCACTACTTCAATCAATAGAATCTTCCAAAAATGAAAACCCTGAAAATACAAAACTTACTATAAGCTTGTCTCCAACTTTATTATCACTTCTAAATAATAAAAAAATTCAAGAGACTTTCCCAAGCTGGATTAAAACAAGGAACGATTTCCTAAATGAACTGCAACTAGAAGAAAAAAATGCATCTGCTTTTTTATTCAATAACCTTAATGATAAATACCTATATTGGCAAAATTGTTCTGGAAATTTAATTGAGAAGTTTAGGGAATTAAATAACTCTGGAAATTTGGATATTCTCACTTGTGCTGCTACTCATGGATATTTACCAATCCTAAGGGAGAATCCTGAAACTATTAAAGGACAAATTAATACAGCCATTAGGAGCCATGAAAATATTTTTAAAACAAAGCCTTTAGGTATTTGGTTACCTGAATGCGCATATTATGAGGGTTTAGATGAAATACTATTTAATTCTGGAATTAGATATACAATCTTAGATGGACACGGGATTCTAAACTCCACACCAAGGCCTAGATATGGTGTGTATGCCCCAATATGCTCAAAAAAAGGAGTAGCATTTTTTGGTAGAGATAGTGAGTCAACCTTGCCCGTCTGGTCTGCTAAGGATGGATTCCCAGGCGATAAAGTTTATAGGGAATTTCATAAAGATTTGGGGTGGGAATTACCTCTCTCAAAGCTCCAAAAGAAGGGTATTTCAACAAAAAGACCTTTGGGTTTAAAGTTTCATAAGATTACAGATGAAAATATTTCTTTAGGGGAAAAAGAGTTTTACCTTGAAAATGAAGCCAAAAATAAGGCAGCAGAACATGCTGATGCCTATCTTCTGGCAAGATCCAAACAATTAGAAAAATTGACTTTATCCTCTTCCTTTAAGCCTTTATTGGTAGCTCCATTTGACGCAGAGTTATTTGGTCACTGGTGGTATGAGGGACCTTTTTTTATTGAAAATATACTAAAGAACTCTAATAAATATTCAATTAAGCTTACAAATTTAAAAGAATTCTTAATGCAAAAACCAAATCTACAGATTTGTGATCCATCGCCATCAAGCTGGGGGCAAGGGGGTTACCATAATTACTGGATTAATGATGCAAATGCATGGATCGTTCCAGAAATTACAAAAGCAGGCTCAACATTTGTAGATTTGTGCTTGGAAAATTTTAATAATGATTTATCTCCAAGACTCTTCAAGCAAGCTGCCATAGAACTACTTCTTTCTCAATCTTCTGATTGGAGTTTTATTCTAAGAGCTGGAACAACAACTGAGCTCGCAAAAGAAAGAATAGAAAGACACTTATTCAGGTTCTGGAAATTGGTAGAAATGATTAAAAGTCATTCCAATATTAATTTAAAATTTCTCGAAGATATTGAGGAAGAGGATAAAGTCTTCCCAAGTATTAATATTGATGATTGGCGAAAATAAAAATACTAATTTAACTTGAGCATTCCTAGTTTTACTTTTAGAGGTGAATTTATAAACATCTTACTCATCACGTAAATTAGTTTTGGAAGTGGAAGTGTATTAGTAAGAAAACCTACCCATTCATTGGTTGATAATCTAAAGAAATTTGAGAAAAAGCTTCTTAATCTACTTTCGTCAAAACTCATCAATCTTCTTAGACCGTATTGGTAAAGTTTATGCCTTTGTGTTAATTCGTAAGGCCATAGGATTTCCCAACCTTTTGAAGCTAACTCTAGTGAACTAAGATGAGGTTCTTTTAAAAATATTGCTAATTTTTGTGCAAGGAGTGGTGCCCTTCTTAATAAAGATCCAACCATATATCCTGATGCGGGATGAACCATGCTTGCAGCCCCTCCGAAACCAAGTACAAATTGTTTTTTAAATGGGAGAGGTAAATTCATAGGGAAAAGGCAATTCTCTTCATGAATAATTTCACTTACCTCAATACCTTTACTACTAAGTCTTTTATAAAGTCTTTTTTTAAGATTTTCTTGGGTTAATGCAGGGTAACTAGCTAATGAAGTTTCCTCAACAAAATAAGTCTCGTTTCCAAGATCCATTGCATAAAGAAAAGAAGGAGATGATAACTTTTCTTTATTGTTTAAATGATTTGGACGAAAATCCATTAGAACAAATTGTTCTTTATTCACAGGTGGCGATGTGAATTTACCCACAATTCCGTAAGCAGCTTGTTGAGCGATTTCATTTTGAACTGGTCTTTTTACAAAATTACTTTTATGACCACTTGCATCAATAACTAATCTCGCCTTTATTTTGAGACCTGACAAACAAATTACTTCAGATAGTTTATTTTTTTCTTTAATGTCTTTTGCTGTTTCATTCAACCATTCAATCCCTTTACATTTTTTTAAAAGTTCATTTTGAAAGGCTTCTTGATTTATTAAACCATAATCGTAGTTGTGTTTTGTCGGATTATCCCCTTTTTTATTTTCCCCATCTCCAAAAAAACTAACTGTTTTACACCATCGGTGAGATAACAAGGACTCTAAACCTAATTCTTCTAATTCAGATGCCCAGATACCATATGTATTCTCCCATTTTTCTTTTGGAGATTTTGTTGATATTCCCTTAATATTTAGATCTTGCTTGGCTAATTCTGAAGCTAAACATAATGCTGCAGGACCTGAACCTAAAATTAAAATATCAAGAATTTCCATATTATTTAGCTAACCATAGAGCTTTTAATTTTGTTCAACTGGGCTAAGTTGGTCTTTTTCATCTATTTGTTCACGAGGTACCAATACCACTTCAGATAAATGATCACCGTCATCTAATCTTTGTAATTTTACTCCTGTAGCTGCCCTGGATTGCTGAGAGATCTTATCTGCATTTGTTCTTACTATTACCCCTTTTTCGGTCACAAGTAGTAATTCTTCTCCCTCGCCTAGGACCTTCAAACAAACTAGCTGATCATCTTTAATTCTAAATTTTATTGCTCTCAAACCCATGCCTGCTCTTTTTTGTAATCTAAATTGAGCGACAGGTACTCTTTTCCCTAGTCCAAATGCACTGGCTATTAATACCCATGGACCATCTGAAGAATTTTCCTCAATATTATCATCAAGATCTTCTGTGAGATCTTCAATTTGAGCCAATTGATCAACCAAATTAGATGTTAAAACATCCATAGAAACTAAATTGTCACCTTCTCTCAAGTTCATTGATTTAACCCCTCTTGCTGTTCTACCAAGTGGTCTTAATTCATTGATATCTAGTCTGAAATGAATCGCCATTCCTTTTTTTGATCCAATCAAAACACTATCACCTTCTTTTGATAATCTGACCCAAGTTAGGGCATCTCCATCCTCAAGATTAATTGCTATTAATCCATTTGAGCGAATTTTTGAGAAAGCGGAAAGTGCAGTTCTTTTTATAAAGCCAGCTTTGGTTAGCATTAATAAATAACGATCGTCAACAAAGGAATCCACAGCAACTAGTGAAGTTATTTTTTCTTCTCTTGGAATTGGGAGAAGTTGAACTGATGGAGTGCCTTTTGCTGTTCTGCTACTCATAGGAACTCTATATGCTGGGAGAGCATAAGCTACTCCTCTATCACTGAAAAGCAAAAGAGTATCATGATCGTTACAGCTTATAAATAATTTCACGTCATCATCTTCTTTGGTTTTTGTGCCAGCTTTACCCCTTGAACCACGACTTGTAGATTCAAAATCATTAACAGGCATTCTTTTTAAATAACCTGCTTCAGTTAATAGAACTACGGATCTGTCATTAGCTATGAGATCAATATCATCTAATCCGCCGCCTAAATCTAATATTTCCGTTTTCCTAGGAGAAGAGAATTTTTCATCAATTTTATTAATTTCCTCAAGAATAATTTCAAAAATTCTTTCTTTACTATTTAATATTTGCTGATAAAGGTTGATTTTTTGGGTTAACTCATTATGTTCACCTTTGATTTTATCTGCTTCAAGGGCTGTTAATCTTCTTAATTGCATTTGTAGAATTGCATCTGCCTGTATAGAAGATAATTTATGGTCGTTTTGTAATTTTTCTCGAGCTGATATTGAATCTTTCGCTGATCTTATAAGATTTATAATTTCATCCATAGCATCTAAGGCCAATAAAAGACCCTTTACAATATGATCTCTTTCTTCTGCCTTTTTTAATAAGAATGCTGTTCTTCGCCTTATTGTTTCAACTCTAAAATCAAGAAAAACGTCTAACATTTTTCTGAGTGAAAGTGTTGTGGGCTCTCCTTTTACTAAAGCTAGGATATTTGCACTAAAGTTATTTTGTAGAGGTGTTAACTTAAATAAATTATTTAAAACTACTTGTGGATAGGCATCTCTTTTTAGTTCAATAACAATTCTCATCCCATCTCGATCACTTTCATCTCTAATATCAGAAATACCTTCTAATTTTTTTTCATTAACTAGATCAGCAATTCTTTCTATCAATGCCGCTTTATTGGTTTGAAATGGAAGCTCTGTAATTATTACTGCATCTTTCTCTGCTCTACCAATGGACTTAATTTGCTCAATATTTGCTACCCCTCTCATGGTTATTGACCCCCTTCCTGTTTTGAAAGTTTCTCTAATACCGTCTCTGCCTAAGATTTGACCACCTGTAGGAAAATCAGGACCCTTAATTATTTCAAAAAGTTCACTATCTTCAATTGAAGGGTTTTTGATTATTGATTTAAGACCATTAATTAATTCCCCTAAGTTATGAGGCGGAATATTAGTTGCCATTCCTACTGCTATTCCAGATGAACCATTTAAAAGTAGCTGTGGGATCCTAGCAGGTAAAACTGTTGGCTCTTGCTGAGAACCGTCAAAATTATCGGCGAAATCTACAGTTTCAGATTCAATATCCTCTAATAAACTTTCATCCGTAAGAGACTGTAAACGAGATTCTGTATATCTCATTGCTGCTGGAGGGTCGTTATCAACAGAACCAAAGTTTCCATGACCATCTATGAGTGGCATCCTCATAGAAAAATCCTGGGCCATCCTAACCAAAGCATCATAAACAGCAGTATCGCCATGAGGGTGGTATTTACCAAGTACTTCTCCTACAACTCTTGCACATTTTCTGTATGGTCTACCGCTAGTTAAACCAAGTTCATACATAGCATAAAGAATTCTTCTGTGAACAGGTTTTAATCCATCTCTTGCATCTGGAAGAGCACGACCAACTATAACGCTCATTGCATACTCAAGATATGAACGAGACATCTCATTTCTTAGGTCAGTCTGAATAATTCGGTCGTTATCTTCGCTTAATCCTGAGCTATCGGAATCTAAAATATCAGACATACAAAAATCCTTTCTTTAATAATAATCACTGATTGTCATAATGAATTAAAAAAAAGATTTATTTAATTCCCAAATACTCACATTTACACACAAATCAAAATAAAACCTGTTGTTTTTGAATAAATCTTGGCTTATTACCCCTTTAGTTGTTAATTTAATCAGAATAAAAAGAAAACTACCGTGAATATTGAACTTGGTTTAAATAAAAAAGTCAGAAGGGCTTATGGCATCGATGAAATTGCTTTAGTACCTGGTAATAGAACACTTGATTACGATTTGACTGATCCTTCCTGGTCAATAGGTGATTTCAAAAGAGATGTCCCAATCGTCGCTAGTGCCATGGATAGTGTTGTCGATGTCAATACGGCAGTAGAGCTCACAAAATTAGGTTCTCTTGGAGTTATTAATATGGAGGGCATACAAACACGTTATGAAAATCCAAATGAAATATTGAACCAAATAGCATCAGTAGGGAAGAATGATTTTGTTCCATTTATGCAGAAAATATACAGTGAACCGATCAGGGAGGAATTGATTGTACAAAGAATAAATGAGGTAAAAGAAAGAGGAGGTATAGCAGCTTTTAGTGGGACTCCTCAAGCTGCCATTAAGTTTAAAGAAACACTTAATAATTCCAAAATAGATTTGTTTTTTCTTCAAGGAACAGTTGTTTCCACCGAACATCTTGGTATGGAAGGTAAGGCAACCTTAAATATCAAAGATCTCTGTCAATCTATGAATGTCCCAGTTGTAGCAGGGAATTGTGTTACTTACGAAGTCGCAAAACTTCTTATGGATGCTGGAGTTGCAGGATTGATGGTTGGGATAGGACCTGGAGCGGCATGTACATCAAGAGGAGTATTGGGAATTGGAATTCCTCAAGCAACTGCAATTGCTGATTGTAGCGCGGCAAGAAATGATTACTTTAAAGAAAGTGGTCGTTATATTCCTATTATTGGTGATGGAGGAATTGTTACTGGCGGAGATATCTGTAAATGTTTAGCATGTGGAGCAGATGCTGTAATGATTGGATCCCCAATAGCTAAATCCTCAAACGCTCCAGGTAAAGGATTTCACTGGGGTATGGCTACTCCAAGTCCAGTATTGCCAAGAGGCACAAGAATTGAGGTTGGCTCTACAGGATCCTTAGAAAGAATAATTAAAGGCCCTGCTTTACTTGATGATGGAACACATAACTTATTAGGAGCTATTAGGACATCAATGAGTACTCTTGGGGCAAAAAACATTAAAGAAATGCAAGAAGTTGAAATAGTTATCGCACCATCGCTTCTTACAGAAGGTAAGGTCTATCAAAAAGCTCAGCAGCTTGGGATGGGTAAGTAGTTCACTTAGAGCAAAATTATAAATCCTTAGTGAATTAAGTATTAATTTGAAAAATTTTCTAATTAGGAGTTATTATGAAATGATGGGGGAAACCCCATACTCCTCACACACTAAATCGCCCGTTTAATCGGGCTTTTTTAGATATTTTGTTACTTATATTATTTAATCTGTAATGAAATCATCACTTAAAAGAATTGCCTGCTAAATTTTCAAAAAGGAATACTTAAATTATGTCATCAGCTCCAGCCGTAACTGATTCTTCATTTGACAAAGATGTACTGCAAAGTGATCTACCAGTATTGGTTGATTTTTGGGCACCATGGTGCGGTCCATGTAGGATGGTTGCACCAGTTGTAGAAGAAATCTCAAAAGACTTTGAAGGTAAAATTAAAGTCTTTAAATTAAACACAGATGAGAATCCAAATGTTGCCAGTCAATATGGAATTAGAAGTATTCCAACATTAATGATCTTTAAAGGAGGTCAAAAAGTTGATACTGTTGTTGGTGCTGTACCAAAAGCAACTCTTTCGAGCACTTTAACTAAGCATTTATAAATTTAAAAGCTTTGGATAAAATTGGACTAATTGACTATGGGATGGGCAATATTCATTCCGTAACAAAATCTTTAGAAAGTCTCGGAGAAGAAATAATATTAATAAAAAATTTTAATGAATCTAAGTCTTGTAAGGCGATTATACTTCCAGGAGTTGGATCATTTGATCCAGCGATGAACAATCTTATAAATACAGATTTGATTACTGATTTAAAAAATTGGATTAAAAGTGGGAAATCCTTCTTTGGGATATGTTTAGGTCTCCAACTTCTTTTCGAATCTAGTGATGAAGGTAAAGTTCAAGGGCTGGGAATTTTTAAAGGAAAAATACAAAAAATACCCAATATTGTTAACCAAAGAATCCCACACATGGGTTGGTGCCAACTTTTACCTACAAAAAAAAATACTTTATTTGGGATTGAAGAATTAAATAATTGGGTCTATTTTGTACATTCCTATCATGCAATCCCAGATGACTCAAATATTATTGCAGCTCAGATTGACTATGGCACTGAAAAATTAACTGCAATGATTGAGTATGATAATTTATTGGCCTGTCAATTTCATCCGGAAAAATCTGGGAAAACCGGTGAAAAACTTTTGAGAAGATGGCTGAGTAATATCCAATAGAAGATTCTAAGGGATGAAGACTAACTTAAGATTAATAGGTGGCAAAAAACTTCAAAGTCCAAATAATTCTTTTACCAGACCTACAACTTTGAGAGTGCGAGAGGCAATATTCAGTATATTGAACAAAAGAGTTGAAAATAGTAACTGGTTAGATTTATTTAGTGGAACAGGAGCCATATCTTGTGAAGCCTATAATCACGGGGCAAGCAAAATAATTGCAATTGAAAAAAACAAAATCAATTCAAAAATTTGTATAAAAAATTTACTCTCGTTGGAGAATGTAGAGAATAGGAAAAATGATATCGAAGTTATTTGTAAAGACGTTTTGAAATGGACAAAACCTAATTATGAGAGAAACTTATCATCTAGAAATATGGATTTAAACAAATTAAAATTTGATTTTGTTTATCTAGATCCTCCATACGATATGGATTTCCATGAATTAGTTTTAAATCAATTATTTAATTGTAATTTTTTAAAAAAAGATTCAACAGTTATTTGTGAACATTCTCCAAATCTTTTTATTAAAAAAAGTACTTTGTGGGAAACTATAGATGTAAGAAATTATGGGCAGTCAAGATTAACATTTTTAATCAATGTCCAGCATTCCTGATCCTCTTCTGTATTGATTCCATGCACTTACGAATAATCCAAGAAGAGTTATTGGAATTAAACCTAAAACAATTCCACATAGAAGAGGCTCGATCATTTTTTTGCCTTTTTTGAATTTCTTAATCACAATTGTTACATAGAGACTATTTTTTGTGTCAACTTCTTCATCAACTGCAGCAGAAAGAAATTTTAAGAAAGATTTCTTAAAAATTGTTTTTGTGGTACTAGGAGTTTTATTGATTTGCTTTTCAATTTTTTTCATAAATCATAACGAAAATAACGAATATATTATTGAAACTATTGGGCATAATGGCTCTGCTGAGGAGGGAAATGCACTTTTTAAGATAAATTGTGTTGGATGTCATGGAATTACAGCAAGAGGATTAGTGGGGCCAGACTTACACTCAATAACTCAACGTTTGAATGATAAAGAAATAATAAAACAAGTTACTGGAGGGCTGACTCCTCCTATGCCAAGTTTTGAAATTGATCCTGTAAATATGTCCAATTTATTAAAATATCTTCATACCCTTGAATAATTTTGGGAAAAAATTTTTCTAATTTAAAGGTAATTTTAGTTGAACCAAATGGCCCTTTAAATGTAGGAAGCGTTGCTAGATTATGCAGTAATTTTGAAGTTGATGAATTAAGAATTGTTTCTCCTAAATGCGACATATTTTCTTTAGAAGCAAAAAAAATGGCTCTTAAAGGTCAAAAATTTCTTAAACATTGTAAGATTTTTGATGATCTTCAAAAAGCAATTTTTGATTGTGATTTGGTTCTAGCATCTTGTGGAAGGATTGATGTAAATATAAATAAAGATTCATTTTTTGTATCTTCTAAAGATATATTTGATTGGACCTTATCCTTTAAGAAGATAAATAATTTAGCAATTATATTTGGAAGAGAAGATAGAGGATTAACTAACAATGAATTGCTTCTTGCAAATAAAACTTTTAATATTCCAACTTCTCATAATAATCCTTCATTAAATCTATCTCACGCTGTTTCAATAGTTTTGTATGAATTAAATAGGTCTTCTGAAAATAATTTAAATAATGAATTAAAACTTTTTAACTTAGCATCATCTAAAGAAGTTCATGATACATTTGTTGAGATAGATGAAATGCTTTTGCGAGTTGGATATCTCTTAAAACATACTTCTAAGGCAAAAATCAGTAAATTTAAGAATTTTATTTTGAGGGCAAATACATCAAAGCACGAAATAAATGTTTTAAGAGGAATAGTCCATCAAATAAACTGGTTTTTGAACAATTCAAAAAAAAAATAAGTAAGTATAAATTTAATTAGTTATTATTCACTTCTTGTTTTAATTTGATAGGGATATTTACTAAAAACATTTTCTGAAGTAGCATCTATTGATTATTTGAATATTTAAGAAAACTAAAACTGTGCCTACAACAATGAAAAGAAGAGTTTTTCCCTTTACAGCAGTAATTGGTCAAGAAGAAATGAAATTGGCTCTCTTGTTAAATGTTATTGATCCAAGAATTGGTGGGGTTATGATAATGGGTGATAGGGGGACTGGAAAGTCTACTACAATCAGAGCCTTAGCTGATTTGTTGCCTGCAATCGATGTTGTTAAAGACGATCCATATAATAGTTCACTAGTCGATCCTGATTTACAAAGTAAAGAGGTTTTGGAAAAAATCACTCAGGGAGAAAATCTAGAGAGCATTCAAAAACAAGTACCTATGGTTGACTTGCCTTTAGGGGCTACTGAAGACAGGCTTTGTGGAACTATTGATATTGAGAAGGCTTTGAGCGAAGGTATTAAGGCATTCGAACCAGGTTTATTAGCAAAAGCTAATAGGGGTTTATTATACGTTGATGAAGTGAATTTACTTGATGATCATTTAGTAGATGTACTTTTAGATTCGGCCGCTTCCGGATGGAATACTGTTGAAAGGGAGGGAGTCTCAGTTCGACATCCTGCGAGGTTTGTACTTATTGGTTCAGGAAATCCAGAAGAAGGTGAGTTAAGGCCTCAACTTTTGGACAGGTTTGGAATGAGTGTTGAAGTTAAGACAGTTAGAGATGCTGAATTAAGAGTTCAAGTAGTTGATCAAAGAACTTCTTTTGATGATAATCCTGATGAGTTTTCATTGAGTGTTGAGAACCAACAGAATGAACTTCAACAAAAAGTTATTAAAGCACAAGAAATATTAAATTCTGTTCAAATGGACGAGGACTTAAGATTAAATATTTCTGCAATCTGCGGAGAACTAGATGTGGATGGTTTACGTGGAGATATTGTTACAAATCGATCAGCAAGGGCAATCGCAGCATTTGAGGGCAGAACTGAAGTTCAAGAAGATGACATAGCAAGGGTTATTTCTTGTTCTTTAAGACATAGACTTAGAAAAGATCCCTTAGAACAAGTCGATTCAGGTGAAAGAGTTATTCAAGCTTTTTGTAAAGTATTTGATTTAGATGAAAAAGAAAATCTTTCAAAATTTCAATTATCTACTGAAGCATAATAACAGTGAGAATAATTGGGATTGACCCTGGATTAGCTAGAGTTGGTTATGGAATAATTGAGATAGAAAATGAAAGAAAGATATTATTAGATTGCGGTGTTATTGAGACAGGTAAAGATAAAAAAGAAGAAGATAGACTTTATGAGATATTCCAAGATCTTAATGAATTAATAAATCATTGGAACCCAACTGCAGCGGCAGTAGAAAAATTTTTCTTTTACAGGTCAAGCACTACAATTAGTGTGGTACAGGCCAGAGGAGTGATTATGATGGTATTGGCCTCTAAAAATATTGGTGTTAGTGAGTACTCACCTGCTCAGATAAAATTAACAATTGCCGGGTCTGGAAAGGCATCTAAGAAAAATATTCTTGATGCTGTTATGTATAACTTAGATCTTGACAAACCTCCAAAACCTGATGATTCAGCAGATGCATTGGCTATAGCACTCACAAAACTAAATGAGGATGGCTTTAACTGAAAAATTAATATGACGATCTTTGAAAATAAGAAATTGGAGAGGGATAGGTTTAGAAAACTAAGAGATGGGATTTCTCTTAATCAAAAAGAAAATGTAGAAAAAAATGTAAGACTATACATTGATTCATTAATTCAAGGATATAAAAATATTGGTTATATAGCCATATATTGGCCTCTAAAAAATGAAGTTGATATAAGAAGTCTTAAGAAAAAATTTACTTTAGCTTTGCCTAGATGTGAAGGTAAAAAAGAGTTGTTATTTTACCCATGGGACGAAAAACCTCTTACCAAAGACTTTGAGGGGATACTAAGTCCAAATAACTCTTTCCCATTAAGTCATTTGCAGATAAGCATGATATTTGTACCATGTCTTTCTGTTGATACAAATTTAACAAGATTAGGTTATGGAGGTGGTTATTTTGATAAATTAAGGAGAGATAATGCTTGGAGAAATGTTCCATGCATTGGAGTATTAACTTCTAATTGTGTAAGTACGGTTCCATTAACCAGAGCTGAGTGGGATATTCCTTTATCGGGCTTTATCACAGAAAAAGAAATATTTGTATAATAGAAGATTCATAAAATGATTAATTTATAGTTTTAAAAAATGGAAAATCAGGAAAAATACAATAATTTATCAAGAATAGTAGAAAAGTTGAAGAAATCAAATGATCCAAAAAGAAAATATGAATACATTTTGTGGTTAGGTAAAAAATTGAAAGAACCAGATAATGAAATCCTTGTTGAAGAAAATAAAGTTAAGGGATGCGTTTCAGAAGTTTTTGTTAAGGCAAATATTAAAGGCGGTAAATTATTTTGGGAAGGATATTCTGATGCCCTAATAACCAAGGGTTTATTAGCATTTTTAATTACTGGGTTAAACGAATTAACACCAAATGAGGTTATTAAAATAGATAAGAAATTTATTGAAGATACTGGTTTGAGATCAAGCTTAACCCCTTCTCGGTCAAATGGGTTTTTAAATATATTGTTGAAAATGCAGTCTCAAGCAAATGAATTTTTGTAGGCCTAATAATATAAAATTAAACTCAAAGTTAAAGGAGATAAAAAATGAGAAAATGCAAAATTGGGATTATAGGTTTTGGAACTGTAGGTTCAGGGATTTATAAAATATTAAGTTCTGAAGTTGATTCTCATCCAATTCTAAAAGAAATAGAAATTGCAAAAATAGCAGTTAGAGATCTTAATAAAAAAAGGGATATTGATCTAGATAAAAATTTATTAACTGATGATCCATTTAAATTAATTAATGACCCCTCTATAGATGTAATTGTTGAAGTAATGGGTGGGTTTGATTTGGCGAAAGATATTATTCTGCAATCATTAAAATTAGGTAAATCTGTTGTTACAGCAAATAAAGCAGTCATTGCAAGATATGGAGAAGAAATATATAAAACTGCATCTAAAGAAGGGCTTTATATATTGTCAGAGGCGGCAGTTTGCGGAGGTATTCCCATAATTGAACCCTTAAAAAGATCATTAAAAAGTAACAGCATAAAAAAAATGGTTGGGATAATAAATGGCACAACAAATTTTATTCTTTCAAAGATGACAAATGAAAAAGCTGATTACAAGGAGACTTTAAAATTGGCCCAAAACCTTGGGTATGCAGAATTTGATCCAACTGCAGATGTTGAGGGCCATGATGCAGCTGATAAGATTTCAATTCTTAGTGAACTTGCATTTGGAGGGAAAATTAAAAGAGAGGAGATTCATTCTGAGGGCATTAGTAAAATTAATCTAAAGGATATCGAATATGCCAATAAATTAGGGTTTGAAATAAAACTTTTAGCGCTCTCCGAAAGGGGACAAATTAATAGTAATGATTCACTAGCTTTAAATATTTGGGTAGGCCCTTCTTTGATTCCAAAATCTCATCCATTGTCGACAGTTAAAGGAGTTAATAATGCCTTATTGATTGAGGCTGATCCTCTTGGAGAAATAATGTTATATGGTCCAGGTGCAGGGAGTGGACCAACTGCAGCATCAGTAGTATCAGATATATTAAATCTGCATGCTGCCTCAGTAAAAAATAATAATTCAATCGATCCATTATTATCTTTTGATTTCTGGAGAAACTGCCATATAATAAGTTCTTCACAAATAAATAAAAAAAATTACCTTAGAATTATTTGTCTTGATAGTCCAGGTGTTATAGGAAAGATTGGAGATATTTTTGGAAATAATAATGTATCAATCGAATCAATTGTTCAACTTGATGCTAGTGAGGACAAAGCTGAAATTGTCGTTATTACTCACGAGGTGAATAATGGAGATTTCGAGAGATCGAAAGATGAAATAAATTCGCTAAATGAAGTCAAAATTATTGCAAGTCAATTAAGTTGTATTTAAAAAAATAGTTTGCAATTTTCTTTATAGCTTGGTAAACCGAAGAAAGTAAGTGTTTGGTTTTAGCACCTTAATGATTCATTCAAAACTATTTGATAATAATAAAAATAATAATTTAATTTTTTCTGAAAACCTGTATAAAGGTGCTTGTGTAAAAATTAAAAATAGCAATAAGACTTTTCAAGTAATTGGTTTAAATAGAGGTAAAGAAATTTGTTGGGTGAGAGAGTGGCCTTTCGCTTGTAATTATAAAAAAACATTTGCTTTGGAAATTAGTCAAATAACCCTACAAATTTTCTGCTCAAATAATTCTTCAGAGTAATTAAAAACTAAGGAAATATGAAAAAAAAAATTGTTTTATCAATATTTATAGTTTTAATTTCTTTTTTACAGAATTCTTGCGGATCAAAAAGAATATCTAAAAAAATCATAGTAGCAAGTTCTGGAAAAATTGAATCTTTAGATCCAGCTAGAGCAAATACTCTTAAAGCAATTCAATTAATCAGTTCTCTTGGAGACACATTATATGAATTAAATTCTAACGGAGAATTAATACCTGAATTGGCCTCGGGGATGCCAATTATTTCAAAGGATAGACTTCAATTAACTATCAATTTAAGAAAGAATGTTTTTTTTCACGATGGAACTGCATTTAACTCAAATGCTATGAAGTTTACCTTTGATAGATTCAAAAGAATTGGAACGATGAACTATATTTTAGGAAATAAGATTAAATCAATAGAAACGCCAAGTGAATATTCAGTCATAATAAATTTGAATAAACCATCAAGTTCTTTAAATGGTTTACTCACATCAGTAAATTTAACTCCAATATCTCCTACATTTTACAAACAATATTCTGATAAGTTTTTAAATGAAAAATTTGTTGGTACTGGCAAGTATGTGCTGACCAGTTTTTCTAATGAAGTTCAATCAATTGATCCATATTTGAATTATTGGGGTGAAAAGCCCTTCAATAACGGCGTTAATTTTGTTGGCTATTCAAATTCATCCTCTCTTTTTGGGGCTTTAAAAAGTAAACAAATTGACGTGCTTTTATCAAATTCAATTGATGATAGTCAGAGAAAAAGTTTAAATGATTTAAGCAAAAATAAACAGTTTAATGAAGGTAATAGCCCTTTCACTGAATTAAGTTTTATAAGCCTCAAAACTAGTTCTTATCCCTTAAGTAATCTTAATTTAAGATTGGCTTTGGCAAAAAGTCTTAATAGAAAATTAATTAGTGAGAAAGTAAGTTATGGATTAAGGAAGCCATCTAGATCAATTATTCCTCCGATATTAAAAAAAGATAATCAAGAACTGTGGCCTAAATATGATTATTTAGAAGCAAGAAGGTTATTGCAAAAAGAAAATTATTGCAATGGAAATATTCTAAAAATACCCCTTACTTTTAGATCGAATGTACCAGCTGACAAGCTTATTGCTCTGACATGGCAAGAAGAAATTAAAAATTCTTTGAAAGATTGTATTGATATTGAACTCAATGGGGTTGAATCTACAACAGTTTATAAGAATCTAAGTTTAGGAATATATACGGCAGTTCTTCTTGATTGGACTGGGGCTTATTCAGATCCAGAGGCTTATCTTACCCCTCTTTTAAGTTGTAATGAAATAGTTGACAGCATATGTAAAAAAGGAGAATCAGTTTACAGCGGGAGTTTTTGGGGATCTAATAAAGTGGAAAGTTTATTTCTTGAGAGTGAAAAAATAAGTGGAATTAAAAGATTAGAAAAACTTGTTGAAATTGAAAAAATAGCAGCAAGTTCAATCCCTTATATTCCTATTTGGATCTCCTCTCAAAAAGCATGGTCACAAAATAAAATATCAAAACCTATTTTTAATGGCGCAGGAATAATTTCATTGAGTGATCTTGAGTTAATTAATGAGTAGAAATTTAAATAAACTACTAAATTATTCCTTATTAAAAATTTCATTAATACCGATAATGTTATGGATAATTTCTTCATTAGTTTTTATTTTATTAAGAGTTGCTCCCGGCGATCCTGTGGATGCCATACTTGGATCTGGTGCAGATGAGGTTTCTAGGGAATTTTTAAGAAATAAATTGGGGCTAAATGAACCTTTAATAAATCAATATTTTTCATATATTAAAAATATATTGCACTTAGATTTTGGCCAATCTCTTAGTACCCAAGAGCCAGTCCTTAATATCATTATAAAGTCATTGCCTGCAAGTCTTGAACTTGGATTCTTTTCAATATTAAGTGCCATACTAATAGGATTTCCATTAGGATTAATTGGCTTAAGAAATAGAGGGAAAAAGACTGATTATATTGCGAGAATATTAGGAATTGCTACATATGCGATCCCTCCTTTTTGGGGTGCAATGTTAGCTCAATTATTATTTTCTGTTTTTTTTAATATTTCCCCAATTGGAGGGAGATTTCCTATATTTCAGCAACAACCCCAAATTACAGGTTTTCTAGTTTTAGATAGTATTCTTTCAAATAATATGATTGCTTTTAAAGATAGTCTTTATCATCTCGCACTTCCTTCGATTACCCTTGGCTTTTTATTAAGTGGTATATTCAGCCGCTCATTAAGAGTAAATTTGGATAAGACATTAAAAAGTGATTATGTAAATGCTGCTATATGTAGAGGAATATCGAGGAAAAAAATATTTTTAAACCATGCATTGCCTAATGCTCTATTGCCAATTGTCACTATTTCTGGCTTGACCATGGCCTCTTTAGCAGGAGGTGCTCTGTTGTTCGAGGTGACTTTCTCATGGCCAGGTATAGCTTTAAGATTACATGAGGCTATTTCCCAAAGAGACTATACCTTGGTTCAAGGAATTGTAATTTTTACCTCTATGCTTATAGTCTCTCTAAATCTCTTCGTGGATATTTTAATCGCATATTTAGATCCACGAATAGAGTACTAATTTTCAGAAATTTCTTTTATCGTTTCAAGATCTAAAAGATGGAAGTCAAGTCCCAAATCTCTTTGGTTTTTAACTATATTAGGGATCTTTTGGTCTTTAATATTTTTTAAAAATTCAACTATAAATTTAGTAGATAAATCTTGTACTAATATTGGCTCTGAACCAATAAAAGATTCACTTATTTTGAAGAGGTCATTATTTTCTTCATAGCTTTTATTAATTCTTATTGGAGAGAAATGACTTGCTCCTTCAATAATTAGAAATCTATTTGATGGATTATCTAAAGCATAAAAAACTCTAAATTGTTCATTCATTAACGGTGTAATAAGATCATAAGTACCACCTATTAGAAGAGTTGGTGCTTTAATGCCTGTACTATTTTCTTTTGGCCATACTAGACTTCCAAATGAATTAAAACCTACTATGGCACTTGCCTTATTAGTGTTATTTTTCTTAGGGAATGGTATTTCACTCAACTGACATTGAAGTAATTTTGATAAATTTGTTACCGCAAAGTCTTTTAATGCTAAATCACATTTTTCCTCTAGTTGATCAGTAGGTTTTTTGCCTTCATATAAAAGCGCTATTAAAGCACCAAGTGAATGCCCCATTAAAATATAAGAATTATTAGGTAAACCAAATTCTCCATTTTCATGAGCTTTCAATACAGCGTCTAAATCTTTAATTCTATATAAGAAAAAGTCTGCACTTCCTGGTATCGTTTCCTTCCCATCGAGTACTTCTATGAATGATTCTAAATTACTCCCTCTATGATCTATGAATAATATTGGCCAACCTCTTCTAGCCAATTCGTTACCTATCCATTTGAAATTATTAATTTCGCCTCCAAGTCCTGGCATAAATATTATCAATTCTTTATCAAAATTTGTTTTATTGCTTTTCCATATTTCAATTTCAAAAGGTTTCACTCGGTGAGGAGCATAAATTTTTTTTTCAATTTTTATTAGATCTTTAGTTGATTTTTTTTCAGTATTTTTAAAGGCATTTTGTTTAGTTCTTTCAAGTTTATTTAATTTGGACAACAGTTCTTGTTGCATTGATAATTCATTTTTCCAAGATGAAATTATTACAATTAGATTATCAATATCCAGTGAAATTTCTTCTGATGGTAATGCCTTTATGATGTCTAAAGTTGAAACTTCTTTTTTTTGATCTAATAAATTTTCTATAGTGTTATATATTTCTGTTCCATTATTGTCATTTGGAACTTTTATGCTTTTGCTTAATTCTGTAAGAATTTTACGCCCTATCCAACTTCTTAATATTTCTCTATTTAATCCCTCTTCTTTGAAAACTGGAAATTCTAAAAATTTTGATAATTCAAAAACTCTTATAAATCCATTTTTTTTTAACCAATCTATTAATTCTGTTGAATCATCTTTATATTTTTCTAATTTTGATAATTGTTCTATAGTAAGAGGGATTTCCATCTCTTCAAACTTAATATTTATCTTTTCAGCAGCCTTTAAACCATTATTAAAAAATAAACCATAAAAACTAAAAAAAATTATAAAAATGTATTTCACTAGTGATTAGTCCAAATAGTTTACAAATTAGCAAAAATTGGTGGATTCAATTTCCTTATCATTTGAGGTTAATAACCAAGATAAGATTTTTCGCTGCATTTGGAGCAGGAGGTGTTATTTATTTAACATCACTTATTTTTAATAACCTAGGATTATCGGCGACAGATATTGGCCTGGGATTTACCATTTCAGCAATAATTGGAACCGTAACAAGACTCTTTACAGGTAATTATCTTAATAAAACGGGAAAAATACAATTTCCGATAATTACTTCTTCAATATTAAGTATTGCCGCTAGCTTATGCCTCATTTTTTCAAGAGATACTTTCTTGTACATAATTGGACAATCACTTGTTGGGGCTGCTGCAGGAATATATTGGCCTGCTGCCGAGTTTGGGGTGCCCTATTTTTGTCATCCTATCGAAACACGTAAAGCTTTTGCCCTTGTTAGAAGTTCGGAAGCTTTAGGAATATTTCTAGGGGTATTCTTAGGGGGGTATATGACGAATTTTTTGTATTCTAAATCAATATTTATAAATGATATATTTTGCATGTTAGTTATCACGAATTTAATATCTAGAAATAGTTCTTCTATAAAAAGAAACTTAGAAAATTTTCAAAAAAAATTAGTAGATCCAATTAATCAGGGACAATTGAAATGGAATAAAAATTCAACAATAATAATTTTATCTATTTTATTAATAACTACCTCTTTAGCCTTGATACAAGTAACTTTGCCTCTGGATCTTGTTAAAGGTGGAGTATATCGCAATGCATTAAGCAAAGAAATTATTAGTCTTATAATTTCTATTCAATTAATTTTATTGTTGTTTTTACAATGGCCTGTCGGTTCTTGGATATCTAAGAAAGAAAGATTATTTGGCTTGAAATTTAGTTTAATAAATTTCTCTTTAGCTTCATTTTTATTATTTATTTCTAGTTATTTAAATATCCCAGGGTTTTATTTAATTTCTTTGGCATTGATTTTAGTAAGTTTAGGGACTGCTTCATTTCTGCCAACATCAACAGATGTCGTTTTCAGAATAGCTCCTTCAAATAAAAAAGGTTTTGCACTTGCTTTACTATCTCAATGTTTCGCTATGGGTTATTTTTTTGGACCATTTATTTCAGGACGCATCTTAGATCTATTTGGTTATGCTTCAATAATCTGGCTTTCAATTTCTTGTTGTTGCTTTATTGCATTTACAATTCTATTTAAGAGATTATTTAATTAATCTTTTCTAATTCAATAATTCTTCTCTCTCTTAAAAATAAGAAAAAAGGTGCAGAGAATGCGAAGGCTATAAGAAAAGTTCCAATGTATACAACCCACATATTCTTCATGTTTAGTTTTTTTGATTCATTTACTATCCATATAAAAATAGCGCTTGCACCTACTAATAAGTCTCTAGAAATTGACTGAGCTGCAGGGTTTGCATTTGCTAAAGAAATGAAGTTATTTATATCAAAGCTGTTTCCATATTCCCTAGCAAATTCGAAATTTGCCAACATTGGCAGAACAGCCCCCAAGATTGATAGAAAAAGGTAAAGAAAAGATAGTATCTGTTTATTATCTTTTAAAATGTTAAATGAATTCACTTGTCAAAAATATTTCTTTAATAATAGTATTTAAAAGCTTATGGTTGTTACAAAGAATAATAAAGTTGAAGACTATAAATTTAAAAAAGGAAATTTAAATTTTGCCGTTGTTGGTCATGTTGAGTGGATAAATTTTTTAAAGGTTGATCAATTACCAAAACCAGGAGTCATTTCTCATTCTGAAAAGTCCCTTGATTATCCAGCTGGCGCTGGATCTATTATCGCGAAAATACTTTCTGATTTAACTTTAAACCAAATTCATTTTTTTACGTCATTAGGTAATGATGATTACGGAGATAAGTGTTTCAAGATTCTCTCAGATATGGGAATTAAGTTACATGTAGCTTGGCGTGATAAACCAACTAGAAGAGGATTTAGTTTAATTGACTCTCAAGGTGAAAGAGCAATAACAGTTATTGGAGAAAGGTTAGCTCCAACTCATAAAGACAACTTAGAATGGAACATTTTAAAAAAAATGGACGGAATTTTTATTACTGCATCTGATTCTGAGATTTTTAAAATGGCTAGATCGGCTTCAATACTGTGTACAACACCAAGGGTAGGATTAAATACAATTAATAATTCAAATGTTCTTTTAGATGGGTTAATAGGCAGTAATATTGATCCCGGAGAAGTTTTTTCTTTTTCTGAATTATCGTTAAAACCCAAATATACTATTAAAACCGAGGGAGAGAAGGGAGGCATAATATTCCCAGGAGGAAGATATAAGGCTCTTAAAAACAAAAAACTAAAAGTTGATTCTTATGGATGTGGTGATTCTTTTGCTGCGGGTATTCTTTATGGAATGGCATCTAAATGGGATATAGATAAAAGTTTAAATCTTGCTAAAGTAATGGGAAGAGACGCTAGTGAATTTTTCGGACCATATGCAAATAATGATGAAAAATAATTGAATTAACACTTACATGAGCAATCTAGATAATAAAAATAAAAATATTCTTGTAGAAAATATTATTGTTTTCTTTTTATTTACTGTTTTTTTGGTTTTTAAATCTTTGAAAACTTTATCTAGAATTTTTACTTATGGAATCTATAGAAAAGAAATATTAACTACTAAAAGTAACTTAGGCGTAGATATTAAAATAAAAATTAAATAGTTAATGAATATATTTTTATTTTTTCTAATTTTAGGAGTTATTTTTTTGGTCTACAAAAAAATTAAATCTAAAAAACCAAAGAACTTAAAATTAAACAAATTTAAAAATAAACTTCAAAGCACGCAAACAAATATTGAAAGAATTTTTTTAAGAGAGGAAGAAAAAACCTTTTCAAACCCTAATATAAATATCTATATTGGGAGTTATGATAACGAAGAAAATATTAATAGGAAATCTAATATTCACAGAGCAAGGCTAGCTAAATTTAATAAATCCAAATTAAATGGTGAAATGATATTTCAAGATGATGAACAAAGGATTTATAAATTTAATAATGGTAAGAAAGTCTATTTATAGTTTTTGTTCTAACTACACTCAAGACTTTCTCTGGTTGAAACGCCTGTTGTTGGATTGATCCCATCAGCAATTTCACAAAGATTTCTTTGATCTTCGCTGTCAAGAATAGCGTAAGAAAAATCTGCTCCTTCTATTTGAGCTCCTGCAAAACTGCTACCAGATGCGATCATATTTATTAAAACAGCATTTCTAAGATCTGTTTTTTGGAAATTAACTCGATCAGAAAGAGTATCAGTCAGGTCGATTCCATTTAAATTAGAACCTTTTAAATCAGATAGGGTTAAGGTTGTACCATGTAAATCAACGTCACTAAAATCTGCATCTCTCGCAACTGCTCCAGCTATAGATGACAAATGAAGATCCTCTCCATGGAAATCAAATCCAGTAATATTAGATCTTACATAACTTGGAACTTCATCTCCCTCGCCCTTAACAGCTACATTTGCCCCAGCAAAAACTGGAGAGGATAAAACTAAGAAAGAAAAAGTTATGCATAAAAAATATTTTAAAAATCTGAAAAATTTCATACTATAGAATTCGAATATTTTTATTTTATAACAATTAGATAATTTTTAAAATTGATGACTAAATTTGGAACTCCTTTTTAAAATTATTTAACACTATAAATTTTGAATCTAGGCTCTAAATTAGTTATACAATCTAGAAGTTTTTTGTTATCTTTGCTATTCGTAACCTTAAATTCAGATTCAACTGTACCTTCTTTATCTCTTATAGCTTGATTTAAAACTATAGAACCGTTTTGGTCAGATACTGATCTATGAAAAGTTCCTCTAGGTATTCTTAAAATGTATCCGCAAGATTCTAATCTAACTTTATAAAAAGGATAATCCCAGCCAAAATTGACAAGAAAAAATGTTCTTCCCCCAGAGATAGCCAGTAGATTATCTTCTTGATTGTGATGTATGTAAAATTGCCAATTCTTAAATTCTTCATCATTTGGAGGACTAACTGCAGGCCCACTGTGAATAACTAGATCTCTATAGTTTGATTCATTAACACTAATATCAAAAAATCTTACATCTTTTGTATCGCGAAATTTTTCATAACTTATCAATTCAAACATTTTCGATTTGTTTGATTTGATAACTGGAATTTCTAAACTTGAGTTCAATTTTCTTTAAAGATTAAACAAATGAAAACAGATATATATATACAAGAACGTATCAATTAACACTAAAAAAGAAACATATTATTATTTATATTTTTTTGTTATTTTAAAAGATTAAAAATTTAGTGTTTATTTAATTTCAAGAGGTTTGATTTCCCAGGATAAAGTATTTTCTAAATTATTTTTTCCTATAAAGTTTCCTGTAATTACAGAGGTTAAATTAGATTTTGAAGAGGATACCAATGTTAAATATCTATCATCTATTAATCCTTTTCCGCTTGGATCAAAACCTCTCCAACCAGCACCTGGAATATATAATTCAGCCCAAGCGTGTAAATCCAACTCAGAGGGTAACGGATCTTCAAAATGATAACCACTTACAAACCTACTTGGGATACCTATAGACCTGCAAGCTTCAACCATAAGCATTGCTAAATCTCTGCATGAACCTATACGTTCTCTAAGTGTTCTGCTAGCCGGCCATGCTGGACCAGTATGTCTTTTGGTATATTTAACCCGATCTTGAATAATCTCTATTAGTTGGTAGGTAAATGATAATGCGTTATTAATGCTTCCTGCTAAGGCTTCTTGAGCAAGTTCTACTGCAGAGGGATCGTGTTGTCCATTTGGCATCCATCCCTCTAATGCTCCCTGTAAATCTCTGTTAATAATGCTTCTACAAAAAGGTAATGTTAAATCTCTATTTTTAACTCCATCAATAATGTTTGGATGTTTAATAGTTTCAACTTCACTGACTGATTCAATAATTAAATTATCTGTTAATCCATTAAATCTGATTCTATTAATCTCTTCCCCGCTGGCCGCAAGTAATGGATAAATAATTTCTGGTTCTGGGATTATTTTTAATTCAAAATTCTTTAGCTTTTGGAATCCATTTGACCTTGGCTTTATACATAATCTATGCTCGCCTAATTGAACAGGGTCTTCGTATTTATATTCAAGTTTGTGAATGTATTTAATTCTCATTAATAAACTTATTAATTAATAAAATATTTTTCTTGAATGAGATCATTTAATTTATTTAAATCCATTTGCAATGAATCAATCGCCTCATGTAAACCATCATTGATTATATCTTCAATTCTGATATAACTCCACTTTGCTTTAAGCAAACCTCTCATGCATTCTAATTCTGAAGGATTTTCAGTACTTGGAGAGTTATCTATTGATTTAAGAGTATTGCTTATCCCATCAAGACAGTATCTTACTGATCTAGGGAAAATTGGATCAAGTAAAAGAAATCTCGCAACTGAATTCGGCTTTATAGAATTTTGCACTGCTTTCCTAAACATTTGATAAGCTCCAGCTGAACGTAAAAGTGCAATCCATTGCAGTTCATCAAGAACTCCTCCAAGTTCATCTAAGCTGGGTAAGAGTAAATAATATTTAACATCTAAAATTCTTGATGTTTTGTCAGCTCTTTCGATTAATCTACCAAGAATGCTGAATCTCCAGGCAAGATCTTTGCTTAGAGTCGCATCTGTAATTCCATAAAAAAGCTGACATTCTCTCCTTATTTCGCTTAATTGTTCTTGTCTTGGTTTATTCCATATTGCTTCTCCTTCTTGCATATTCCAATATAAAATATTAATTTGTTCCCACATTTCTGTGGTCATAACATCTCTGATTTGTCGTGCATTTTCTCTTGCCATTTGAATGCAAGAAATTATACTGTTTGGGTTTAAACGATCTCTTATTAAAAAATTAATAACGTCATCAGGTTTTTTCTCTGGGAATCTTTTATCAAAAGATTCTCTGTCACTAGAAGCGTCAATTAACGGTAGCCAGGGTTCTGCACTTCCTGGCGGACAATCTAATGACATTGCTTCGCTTACTTCCACGAAACGAGATATGTTTTCCGCACGTTCTAAATAACGATTGATCCAATAAAGAGATTCTGCTACACGACTTAAAAGCATATTATTTACCTACAACCCATGTATCTTTGCATCCTCCACCTTGAGAAGAATTGACGACTAATGATCCTTTTTTTAATGCTACCCTCGTTAGCCCGCCTGGGCTAACCCATGAATCTTTTCCTCTTAAGATGTATGGCCTTAAATCAACATGACATGGATATAGTTCTCCATCACATAACGATGGCACAGTAGATAATTCTAACGTTGGTTGTGCTATGAAATTTCTAGGATTTTTTTTGATTTTATTAGCGAATTCTTCTATTTCACTGGTTGTTGAGTGAGGTCCAATTAACATTCCATAACCACCGGCTTCTGCTACAGACTTAACAACAAGTTTTGATAAATTTTCTAGAACATATTCTCGATCCTTTTGGTAATGACAAATATACGTTTCTACATTTTTAATAATAATTTCTTCATCAAGATAATATTTAATCATTTTTGGAACAAATGAATAAATCATTTTATCATCTGCTATTCCAGTACCAGGTGCATTTGCTAAAGCAACATGACCTGCCTTAAAAACATCAAGTAATCCGCTAACACCAAGGCAGGAATCTTTTCTGAAATTAAGAGGATCTAAGAAATCATCATCAATTCGCCTGTAAATGACATCTACTCTTTTTAATCCAGAGGTAGTTTTTAAATATACATAATCATCATTACAAACTAAGTCATGACCTTGAACTAGTTGGATGCCCATTTCTTGCGCTAGATAACTATGTTCAAAATAAGCACTATTAAAAATTCCTGGAGTTAGTAGAACTATCTTGGGAGTGTCAGTCCAAACAGCAAGTTCTTGAAGCGTTTTTAAAAGATATGATGGATATTCATCAATTGGTTTTACTATTCTTCCTGAGAAAAGATTAGGAAAAATATTTTTCATAACTAATCTATTTTCTAAAAAATAAGCAACCCCAGAAGGGCACCTTAAATTATCTTCTAAAACATGCCAATCTCCTTTTCTATCCCTTATTAAATCAAGTCCTGAAATTTGACACCATTTATTTAGTGGAGGTTTGAAACCTATCATCTGAGGTCTCCAACCTTCTGAACTCTCTATTAATTCTCTTGGAATTATTCCATCATTTATTATTTTTTGAGAATTATAAATATCATCTAGGAATAAATCTATTGCCTCAAGCCTTTGTTTTAGGCCTTTTTCTAACGTTACCCAATCATCTTTACTAATTATTCTGGGAAGTGGATCAAAAGGTAATATTCTCTCAGTACCTTTTAAACCAGTATCGTTTAATCTAAAAGTTGCACCATGTCTTAGTAATAATTTTTTTGCGGCAGAGTGATTCCTGTTTAATTCTTCAAGTCCCATATTATCTAAAGATGAAAGAAGTGGAATCAATATTTCTCTAGCAGAGTTTACATTGTCCTTAAAGTATTCATCAAAACTATTTTTAGGCTGATAACTTGAAAACATATATTTCAACGTTTAGTAACTTTTACTTTAGCTTTATATCTTTATTCGTATTTATGGCTACCAAAAATAATATCTCTTGACTAGATCTATATCATTATTTTGATCATTGAAGTATATTTCTTAAAAATCTAAAAAGCATGAGTTCTAGTAATTGGCAATTTGTTTTTTTTAGATATTTCGCAAGCTTTCTTTTTATCCTCTCTCATAGTTTGCTGGTTCTTGATCATCTACCAGTAGGGGCGGCACTTCACGGACTTGGGGAAGTTTTTATTGCACCTTGGGCTTTTAGGGAAAGAGCATGGGATCTTGTTGTTATTGCAGTTTTATTTTTCTTCTTCGATATCTGGGGACTTATAAACACTCCTTGGAATTAACTGATATTATTTATTTACTAATTATTGGAAAATCATAATAAAAATGATTTCATATTTTAATCAAATTTATAAAATAATTTTTCTTTTATTACTTACGAATAGTTCCAGTTTATATGCACATAATTTATTTAATGGTGGTTGCAAAGAACATTGCGGCCAAAAAGTTAAAGTAATAAGTAATAAAAACAAATTAAAAAATATTGATGATCGGATAAATATTGAGAGTAAAAATTCTTGTTTAAATAAATCACTATGTAGGGGTTAACCTCTCTAGATTTTTTAAATTGTTTTATGAAAGTTTTTCTTTGATAATTATCATTAAAGTACTATTTGCTTGATAATTTTTATTAGGAGGATTTATTTGATTTTTAATTAAAAAAATAAAAGTATATATTAACGGTAGAAGTAATGATGATGCGGCAACTAAAGCAATTATCTGGTTCAACCTAATAAATGGTTTTTTTATAAGATCCTCTCCACACAAGCCACAAATTAAAGTACCATTAGACGATTGTTTTTGAAATTGATATTTAGGATTGCAATATGGGCAATAATATTGAACCATTTTAAAATTTTATTACTTTAATCATTATCTATAAAATTAAAAGAAAGTCATCTTATTAAAAAAAGAGGGCTTAAATAAGCCCTCTTTTATCTCTTACTTATATTTTTTACTGAAGTTAAAAACGCACCTAAATCATGGATCCTTGTTGCTAACTTCTATTAAGCTAATGCTCACCAAAATTAACTAATTGTCTTTAACTGGGGCAAAAACTCTAGAATTAAGCTTGTTTCTTAAAGGGCACCTAAACGATGCAGAAGAAGGAAGCTTAGACATTAATAAAAAATAATTGGAGCAGTTAATTAAATTAGTTCGGTTTATTCCGAAATTTCAGGCAGGCTATCGATCATTTTGAAAGACCTCCTAGAACTCAACAATATAAAATTAGGAAAATATTTCTCTAAAGACAATCCGTTTTTATACGCATTGCTTTTTAATTAAAAATGTCCGAGAGTAGTAATCAATAGTACTAATTTTTTTGAGATATTTTTAGTAAGTTTTGCTTATTTCTTTTGATATTTAATTCGTCTATCTTAATTTTAAATAATTGAGGAAATCTTTTATGAATCATTCGAAAGAAGTTAGTAAAACTGATAAATCAAATCCCATAGATGAATATTTTCAATGTCTCTCATATTGTGATATTCACCCAAAAGGGATAGATAATGACTGTGAGGTCATTTGTATGGAAAGACATTTAAAAGCTAACTATTGGTAATTAATAAATTTCTACTTTTTACTTAAATCCCTTTGAAAAAAGGTTAGTACGAACTTTAAATTTCCATACATTTACAACACCTTTTGCATTGACTGCTGCAAGTGCGCAATCATCAGGTCTCCAAGATATTGCCCCTACTAAATCTCCTGCGAATGCAGCTCCAACGGGATCCCCATTGCCGTCATTTTTGAGGAAACTTGCGACAACAGAACCATCCCTAGATCCTGAGGCTACAAGCATACCTTTATTTGAAAAGGCTAGGCTCGAAATGGGTTCTGTATGGTGACATAGCTCTCCTGGCATAGTCCCTTCTGGACCATTTCCTATAAAGCTCCAAACTGTAATTCTTTCACTGCCACTAGTTGCTAATAATTTTCCGCTGTCATCAAAAGAAAGATGACTTGGTTTACCAGGGTATCCAGTCATTTCAGCATCCATTCCTGTTGATCTTCTCCAAAAATGAACTGAATTGTCTTGACTCCCACAGGCGACTATATCTCCATCAGGGCTTAATTCCATAGATACCAATGATCCTTGCCATTCGAGTTTTTGATTCGTTTTATTATTAACTATGTCAAAGAATGTCACTCTGCCGTAGCAAGCAGTTGCTAGCTCATTTTTATTTGACCATGTTATTGCACTTACTGTGCTTGGATGGTCTTCTGAGATCCATTTCTCTTCACCAATTTCATTAAAAACATATACTTTTTTTGAGATAGCTATCGCTAGAAATAAACCATCATTAGACCACTTGAGGTGTTCTACCCAACCCTTACCAAGATTAAGTGTTTTAATAACTTTACCTTCCTGGCAATTACAAATTTGAACATTCCCATCCTGACCTGATGTTGCAAAAATTTCACCCTCTGGATGAATTGCCATTGCTAGTAGACCACCAGAGTGTGTATTTTCTTTTTTCCAGATAATTTTTCCAGTATCTCCTTCGAATGCAAAAATACCACCCGCAACGTCGCCAACAATAAATTGTTTCCCTTTAAGAGCCCAGCCACATGCTATGGCATAATCGCTAACTTCAGCAGTCCATCCTTCATGGAACATGCCTCTTGGGCTAAATGGTTCTATATCAGACATTTATCAAAGCCTTCTTGCATCTCTTTCTCATTTAAATTTCTACCGATAAAAACAAGTTGATTTCTACGAGGTTCGTTACCCCATTCTTTGTCAGGTTGTGCAGTAAATAACATGTGTACCCCCTGGAAAACTATTCGCCTTGGGTTGCCTGAGTAACTTATGAAACCTTTAGTTCTAAATATATCCACCCCTTTTTCTGAGAGAAGCCTTCCCATCCAAGTATTTAGTTTTTCTGGGTCAACATCTCCAAAACGCTCTATAGCAATTGAGCCTACTTCATCATCATGTTCATGCTCTGCTTGCCAGAACCTTTCAGTATTAAATGGAATCTCTTTATTTTCGTCACTTTTAATGACTTTCATATTAAATTCTTCAGCAGTGTGCTGTGTAAACAAACCTATTTTTGATGGCTTTTCTATGTTAAGGATGAAGGATTTATTTCCTTTATTCTCCAATTTTAGATTTACATGTTCTCCATATGGGACAGTATTTCCAGGCTCCAAAGTATTAGCATTTTCTGCATAAAGTCTTACGGAGGATTCAGCACCATCTTTAAGTTCTTCCTCACTCTCACCTTGGTTAACGAGAGCTACTAGGGACATTTCTGGATCGGGTCCTTCTTCTAGAATTAATTCATATTTACCTGGATCTAGATCATAAACACCCGTCCATTCAAAAGGATATTCTGGTTCAAGAAATGTTGGTCTGCGTTTAAGGATCTGATCGAGATCAAATGCACTTAGATTTAAGACTGTTTCAATTGGTACTTTGGCATTCTCGGCTCTAATAATGCGAGTCATTCGATTCATATCTCTCAATCTTGATTCAAGGGTATCTAATGCATCATCAGAGACTAAATCAGTTTTATTAAGGACAAGAACATCTGCAAATGCCACTTGTTCTGAACTTTCGTCACTCCTGCCTAGCTGTTGATCAATATGTGCAGCATCAACTAAAGTCACAATTCCATCAAGAGTAAATTCAGAACTAATCTCTTCATCCATGAAAAAAGTCTGAGCAACTGGGCCTGGATCTGCTAATCCTGTAGTTTCTACTAAAACATAGTCAAACTTATCTCTTCTTTTCATAAGGTTGCCAAGGACTCTTATTAAATCGCCACGAACAGTACAACAAATGCACCCGTTTGACATCTCAAATACTTCTTCATCGGCATTAATTACGAGACCTTGATCTATACCTACCTCACCGTATTCATTCTCAATTACGGCTATTCTTTTCCCGTGCTCTTCACTTAAAATTCTATTAAGCAAAGTAGTCTTCCCTGAACCTAAGAATCCAGTGAGGATGGTTACGGGAACTTTATCTTTGATGCTCATTTACTGATTTTTACTAAATAAACAATAGTTTAATAATAGTAATAATAAGAAATGAAAACCGTTTTTATTAGAAAAATTTAATCTGAAAGTTTGTACCATTCAGACTCAAGATTGGAGCCAGATTCTTTATCACAGCTTCCACCTAATGAATCAACAATTGTACAAGTATTGTGAACAGCTACTGAAACCGTATTACCATCCATCATTAATCCATCAACGAATATTTGATTAGAAGCTAAAGGAACTGAACTTTGTCTACTTAAGTTCCTTAATAACTTAGATGCTGGAATTTGTTCAGGAAATAATGCCTGAACTTTCTCTTCATCTAACATTTTTAAAGTAGAACTTATGTTGTCTGGCCTTAAGCTTGAGGAGTCTCCAAGAAAGTCAAGTAAACTAATGGTTTCAAAACCAAATGCATCCCCGTAGTATTCCATCGCTTTGTGTTTAGAGACAATTACTCTGTTTTCCTCAGGAATAGAACTTACTTGTTCGACGATCCAACTATCTAAGCCTTCTAAGAGAGAATCAGCTTTTTCGAATCTTTCATTAATTAGTTTTCTGTCACCTCTATTAAAAACTGAAATATCTTTCTTTAAACTTTTGCTTATAAGATCTCCCATTTTTATGATGTTATGTGGATCATGCCATACATGTGGATCTAGACCTCCATGGTCATGATGATGATGCCCCTCACCTTCGTCTGGAACTTGTGCTATTGGTTCTACATCACTATTTGAAACGTCTTTAAAAAAGTGTTGAGTTGCTTCAAACTCAAAAGGCATGTGTTCAGTAAAAAATATATATTGACCATCTTCTTTGATATCCACGTTAAAAACAGTACTTTCTTTTCTTTGATCAAAGTTAAGAACAAAAGCTTTATTACTTGCTATCAACGTACCATCATTTTTTCTGCTTATTGAGTCTTTAGATCCTAATAATTCTTTAGCTAAATCTTCAGACCCTTCTATGTCATTAGATTTGAGAATCACCATCTTCATTGCAGGATCTGCATATTCTCCATCGACTTTTTCAAATGACCATTTGTAAGAACCCTTAGAAAGTTGAAATTTGCCTGCCCATTCGAAAGCACCTTCAGCATGATCATCATGTCCTCCATGGTCTGAATGATCATCATGTCCTCCATGATCAGAATGATCATCTACTTTAGCTGAATGTTCAGAATGATCGTCATGTCCACCATGGTCTGAGTGATCATCATGACCTCCATGATCAGAATGATCATCTACGTCTATTGCACTAACACCAATAACAACAGTATTCTTTTTATTTTCCCAATTTCTCATACTTGGAGTCATTTCTTTACCAAGAGTAAATACTTTATCTGCGCTATTTAGTAATTGAGCTTGCCTTGGATTGATCTTTAAGTCATGAACATCTTGTTTTCTATCT
>QCNI01000001.1 GCA_003213255.1 Prochlorococcus sp. AG-424-P16 | reverse complement strand
CTCCCGTTAATCTAAATTATTTACTTTGGAGAAATCCCGAAAATCTTAAAACTAGATCAATACTTGCATTAGGTTTTAATCCCTCAGATTCACTTCTTTTAGATGAGGGATTCTCAAAGAAAGCTTATAAATTGAGAAATCCATCAAGAGTTCTTTTTGACAAACTATCTAGACCTGAATTTGGACCGATTGAAGAATGGTTCTTATCTGAAAAAAAAGTTGAAACTGAGGTTGCTGGAAAAAGAGTAATTGTGGAGGGCCTTGTGGAGTTGGGACCATCTTTTGGTGCAGATGGTAATTTGATAACTAGTCGAGAAACCTTCTTAAGACTTTTTCCTGCTAATCCTCCTGGCAGTATAGAAATTGGTTTGGTAAAGCTAAAAAAAGGATCTGATCCTGAATTGATTTCAACGATATTAAATAACTCACTCCCAAATGATGTTAGGGTTCTTACAAAAAATCAATTTATAGAATTTGAGAAGAATTATTGGAAAAATAGTACTGCAATAGGTTTCATATTTAGTTTAGGAGCATTGATGGGTTTCGTTGTAGGGTGCGTGGTTGTTTATCAAATTCTTTATAGTGACGTTACAGATCACCTCCCAGAGTACGCCACCTTATTGGCAATGGGGTATAGACTTAAGTCTCTTTTCTTTGTTGTAGCTAGAGAGGGGTTTTTGTTGGCATTGTTTGGTTATTTACCTGCTTATTTTTCTGGCCAAATACTTTACTCAGTTATAAGGAGTTCTACTAAATTACCAATAATAATGGATGCAGATAAAACTGTTTTAATTTTCGTATTAGTTTTAGTTATGTGTATGGGGTCCGCCGCTGTAGCGATGCGCAAATTAGTTGACGCTGATCCTGCCGAAATTTTTTAACAATTGAAGATAAATGATTAAAGCTTATAAATTAAAAAATAATGTTAAAAATCTTAAAACAGTCTCAATAAATAATTTGAGTCACTTTTATGGAAAAAATGAGAATAAAAAACAAGTTCTTAACGACGTTAATTTAAATATTGATAAGGGAGAGTTGGTTCTTTTGAAAGGACCTTCTGGATGTGGTAAAACAACTCTTTTAACATTAATTGGTGCTTTGAGAACATGTCAAAGTGGAGATTTAACTGTATTAAATAATCAGTTAAATGGAGCATCAAGGAAAACTCGTCAGATTCTTAGAAGAAGTATTGGAATGATTTTTCAAGGTCACAATCTTCTTAGATGTTTAACAGCAGAACAAAATGTCCAGATGGGCGCCGATTTAATAAAAGGCTTAACATATTTGCAAAGACGTGAGATAGCACGTAATTGGTTGTCAGCAGTAGGATTAGAAGAACATCATAAAAAATTGCCAAATGACTTATCTGGTGGTCAGAAACAGAGAGTAGCAATTGCTCGAGCTTTATCTGCTAAGCCAAAACTCTTATTAGCAGATGAACCTACTTCTGCATTAGATAGCGTCACAGGAAGAGAAATAGTAACTCTTTTAAGGAAACTAGCAAAAGAGCAAAATTGTTCTGTACTTATGGTGACCCATGATCCAAGAATTTCTGATATGGCTGATAGGATATTAAATATGGAAGATGGTAAAATATATAGTGCTCATAGTGAGCTAAAATAATTAAAAGTTAAAAATTTTATGTCTAAGAGAAGGAATCTAAAAAAAGAAAAGCAGGAACGGAATAGAGCCTATGCTAGAAAATTCAAAAAAAGGAAATTAAGAACTGATGGAAGACCTGATGGTGGGAACGTCACAGGTACAGCAAATAATGGCGGTGCAGCTGATTAGGGAGTATCTTTTATCTTTATCTTTTGGAGTTCAATATATTATGCATATTTAAGACATAGCCATGAATGTAAGTATTGTTATACCGACTTACAATAGATTACCCATACTAGAGAAATGTCTTTTTGCGCTTGAGAATCAAAAATGTAATACAAATATCAGTAATTATGAAGTAATAGTAGTTGATGATGGATCAACTGATGGGACAACCTCATGGATAAATAAAAACAAAGCTAAACTCCCACACGTTGTTCTATTTCAGCAAGAACATGGAGGGCCTGCGCTTGGAAGAAATCTGGGAGTAATTAAATCGAGATATGAAATTATTATATTCATTGATAGTGATCTTATTGTTTTAGACAATTTTATAAATTGTCACGTAGAAAAACTACTTGCCTTTTGGAAAAAAAATGATAAAAAATGTTTTACCTATGGTTCGGTAGTCAATACATCTAATTTTCTAAATCCTCAGAGTGAAAAACATAAAATAATGGACACTTCTTTTGCCTACTTTGCTACTGGAAATGTAGCAATATCAAAAGAATTGATTTTAAGTGTAGGATTATTTGATACTTCTTTTAGTCTTTACGGTTGGGAGGATTTAGAACTTGGAGAAAGATTAAAAAAAATTGGGACAAAATTAATAAAATGTCCAAATGCAGTAGGTTTTCATTGGCATCCTCCATTTAATTGCGAACAAATAGATTCATTAATAGCTCAAGAAAAAGAGAGAGCAAAAATGGCTTTAGTGTTTTACAAGAAACACCCAAATTTAAGGGTTAGATTTATGATTCAATTAACTCCTCTCCATAATTTACTTTGGCAGATTCTTTGCTTGGGAGGACTAATCAGTGTTGATAGAATTCTTCCTTTATTGAGATTCCTAGTAAATATAAAAAGAAATAGACTTGCACTTGAGATACTTAGGATCCCTCTAAATATGATTTACGTTAAACAATTAACTAAATCAAGATAAAAAACTTTTATAAATACACATCACTTGCTAAAATAGTTGAAATAAATTTCACACATCTGACAGTTTCGGGTGAATTATTAATTTAATTCCCCGTCGGATGGAGGCTAACCCGAAACCTTTTTTAAATTATGGCTGTTGTATCACTATCAGAAATGATGGAAGCTGGTGCTCATTTCGGGCACCAAACTAGACGTTGGAATCCCAAGATGTCTAAGTATATATATTGCGCGAGAAATGGAGTTCATATTATTGATCTTGTAAAAACAGCATTGTGTATGAACAATGCATATAAATGGACGAGAAATGCTGCCAAAAGCGGTAAACGTTTCCTATTCGTTGGTACAAAAAAACAAGCATCAGATGTAGTAGCGCAGGAAGCCACACGCTGTGGAGCTGCATATGTAAATCAAAGATGGCTTGGTGGGATGTTGACTAATTGGACAACAATGAAAGCCAGGATTGAAAGATTAAAGGATCTAGAAAGAATGGAAAGTAGTGGTTCAATAGCAATGAGGCCTAAAAAAGAAGCTGCAGTATTAAGGAGAGAACTTGAAAGATTACAAAAATACTTAGGTGGACTTAAGGGTATGAGAAGATTACCAGATGTAGTTGTATTGGTTGATCAGAGAAGAGAATCTAATGCAGTCTTAGAAGCTAGAAAATTAGATATATCATTAGTATCAATGTTGGATACAAATTGCGATCCGGATTTGTGTGAAGTTCCGATTCCATGTAACGATGATGCCGTTAGATCTGTGCAACTCATTTTAGGAAGACTTGCAGATGCCATAAATGAGGGTAGAAAGGGCTCTAATGCCGAAAGAAAAAATTAAACTCTAATTTAAAACTCACTATTCACTATTTTTTATTACTTCACATGGGAAACATTACAGCAAAACTTGTAAAAGATCTTAGAGACAAAACTGGTGCAGGAATGATGGACTGCAAAAAAGCTCTTAACGAAACTGAAGGAAATCTAGATAAAGCTTTGGAATGGTTAAGAAAGAAAGGCATAGCTAGTGCTGAAAAGAAATCGGGAAGAGTAGCGGCTGAAGGGTCAATTGGTAGTTATATACATACTGGATCAAGAGTCGGAGTTTTACTAGAGTTAAATTGTGAAACTGATTTTGTTGCTAGAGGTGATATTTTTCAATCTCTTTTGAAGGATGTCTCAATGCAAGTAGCAGCATGCCCAAATGTTGAGTATGTATCAATTCATGAAATACCAGAAGATGTTGTGGAGAAAGAAAAGCAGATTGAAATGGGTAGGGATGATTTATCTGGAAAACCAGAACAAATTAAAGAAAAAATAGTTGAAGGGAGAATAGCAAAAAGACTTAATGAGCTTGTTTTACTTTCACAACCATATATTAAAGATAGTTCTCTAACAGTTGAGGATCTTGTTAAACAAGCAGCTGCAAAAATTGGGGAAAATATCAAAGTAAGACGCTTTACAAGATATACATTGGGTGAAGGTATCGAAAAAAATCAGATGGACTTTGCTGAAGAGGTCGCATCAATGCAAACAAACTAGTCACTTGAATGATTTGAATAATTTCAACAATCACATAGACATAGATAAAATTAATTCTCAATTAGAGAGAGCAGACATACAAAAAAGAATATTAACTAGAAATATCTATAGGGAATATGAACTTTATCTTAATCTAGTAAGAGATCTACTTTTCATCTCTGTAGAAAAAGGCCTTAATCAAATATATAGTTATCCAACAATTAATGATAATTTCTTAAATGAAAATGAATTCTGTAGTCTTTTAGAAAAAAAAATAAGTAAATTAATATTTACGAATTTGCCCTTTTTAACAGTAGAACAATTAAAGATAAATGAAATTGAAAAAAATATAAATAAGGAAATTAATTTTCCTATTTTTGATAGGTCCACAAAAACAAAGGATGATCAAAAAGAAAAATTTCAATACGAAGAAGGTTTTCAATTAAAAGAACCCACTCAGTTCAAGATTACTGAAGACTTTTCAAATACTTCTGAATATTATCAAGCTCATAATTTTGAGAAATTCGGATCACTTGATTTAGATAATAACCTCCATAATAATTATTTATCTAAAAACAATATTTTTGAAAATTTAGGAGTTGAAAAACAATTGATTTCTTCCTTAATTGAATTAATAGGAGAAGAAAAAGTGAAAAAACCAAGATATCAAGTAAAAGAAAATATCAATCAAGTGAATAATTTACCAAAAAATCAGATTCTTAATAATTTTGATTTAATAGACAAGTCATTGGAAAATTTACTATTGAATCTTTCATATAATATTAACCAAGAATTATTCAAGGTAAATCTAATAAGAAAGATGATATCTAAAGATTCCTTTGATTACTTGATAGGCAAAAATTTTATGATAAAACATCCATATCCTTTTGTTATTAATTTAGAATTAAACTTAAATCGATCATCACTAGTTGGCAATAATTTTCCAAGCATTATTTTCTTCAATATATCTACTGTTGAGTTAGAGTTTAAAAATTTAAATCTTTCTATTCAAAGGAACAAAATAAATGATCTAAAAAATCAATTTCAGCGTTTGATTAAAAAAGAGACATATTGGAGGCAAAAAGAAATAACTTTGAATAAGATACGTTGAAAAAATAACTCTTTTTTCAAATGTGACTACTATCTGGAACAATAATAAATTAATTAAAGATTGGATAAGACCTCTTCAAAAATCTCTTACTATTGAAACTGAAAACAAATTTATTAATACTTTAGGAAGAGAAAAATATTTTAATGATTATTTGCATGAATCTTTAAAAAAACTAGATAATCTAAATCTCTCAGATGAATATTTAAGAATATTTTATGAATTTTCCAAAAAATACAATGAATACAATAAATTAGATGAAAATCAAAGAAAAAGGTTAATTATAGATACAAGAAAAAATCTTTATAAACTAGGTAAAACATTAGAAATAGATAGTTCTAATAATATTTCTAATAATATTTTTCTGAATAAAGCTGATGCAAGTTTGTCTTTTGATTCAGATATTTCATTAATAAAAAATGTAGGGAAAGTTTATAAAAATAAGCTTAATGAATTAGGGATATTTCATATAAAAGATTTAATTAATTATTTCCCGCGAACATATCTAGACTATACGAATAGAGTCAAGATAATAAATTTAAAACCAGATAATTTATACACGTGCATCGCAAAAGTCAAAAGATTTTATATTCATAAGAGTAAAAAAAATAGTAATTTATCAATAATGAATATTGTCGTTTTTGATGAGACGTCTTCAATAAAGGTTACAAAATTTTTTTTAGGAAGAAGATTTAGATCTTACTCCTTCTTCACATCTCAAAAATCTTTGTATAGTGCTGGTACCAAATTAGCAATTTCCGGTAAGGTTAAATTGACAGAGTATGGTAAAACTTTTGTAGATCCGCAGATTGAAATTCTTAAGGATAACAATGATAATTTTAATTTTTCAGGCAAAATATTACCCTTGTATTCATTAGGTGAAGCATTATCAAATATGAGTTTTATAAAACTTATGAAAAAGGTACTAATTTATGCAAAGCAATATCCAGAAATTTTAAATAAAAAACAACTTGATTCATTATCTTTATTATCAAAAGGAGAGTCGTTGATTAATATTCATTTTCCACCAACTCAACAGGCACTTATTGAGTCAAAAAAACGTTTGGTTTTTGATGAGTTATTCTTACTTCAAATAAAGTTCTTACTTAGAAAAAGAAAGACGAATAAAAATGCAACTTCCCAACAATTACCTCAAAAGAAATCTTTATTAAAAGAATTTTTAAATACTTTTCCTTTTGAATTAACAAAATCTCAAGAAAATGTTTTAAATGAAATTAAGAAAGATTTATCTAGTCCCGTACCAATGTCTAGATTGCTTCAGGGAGATGTGGGAAGCGGTAAAACCATAATTGCAATAGCCTCTCTTTTACTTGTCATTGAAAAAAACTTGCAAGGTGCATTTATGGTCCCAACTGAGGTATTGGCAGAACAGCATTATAAAAATTTATTAAAATATTTGAACCCCCTTTTTGTTTCTGTTGAGCTACTTACTGGGAATACTCCTCAAAAAAAGAGAAAAGAAATTTTCTCTAATTTGAATAATGGATTAGTTGATATCCTCGTAGGTACTCATGCATTATTTGAGGATAAAGTCATCTTTAATGCATTAGGGATGGTCGTAATTGATGAACAGCATAGATTTGGAGTTACTCAAAGAAATAGATTGCTAAATAAAGGGGAAAATACTAACTTGTTATCAATGACAGCAACACCAATTCCAAGAACACTTGCGCTTTCTATTTATGGCGATTTAGATGTGAGTCAAATTACAGAACTCCCTCCTGGGAGAGTTCCCATAACAACAAAAATAATTTCAGAAGATGATTTAATTAACTTGTTCAAGATTGTTGAAGATGAGATCAATAAGGGAAAGCAAGCTTATGTGATTTTGCCACTTATAGAAGATTCAGAAAAAATGAATTTAAGCTCCGCAAAGAAAACATTCAAACATTTATCAGAAGAGGTCTTTCATAACAAAAAAGTTGGATTATTACATGGCAAATTAAGTTCCCAGGAAAAGAATGAAGTAATTAATTCTTTTTTAAAGAATGAAATAAATATATTGGTTTCAACCACAGTTATTGAGGTTGGCATTGATGTGCCTAACGCCACAATTATGATTATTTATAATTCGGACAGATTTGGATTGTCCCAGCTACATCAATTAAGGGGGAGAGTTGGAAGAGGATCAACAAAATCTTTTTGTTATTTGGTAACCCACGATAAAAATGGATTAGAAAATAAACGACTTTGTGTTTTGCAAAAATCTAACGATGGCTTTTATATTGCAGAAAAAGACTTGGAGCTTAGAGGACCAGGCCAGATTTTAGGATATAGACAATCCGGATTGCCTGATTTTGTACTGGACAATTTACCTAACAATAAATTTCTTATTGATAAGGCTCGTGAAGAGGCTATTAAAATTATTAGAGATGATCCTGATTTAAAAGAAAATATTGTTTTAAGGAATATACTTATTGATAATTCTGATAATAAATTCATTCATGATTTCTTAAATTGAAATTATCATTGTAATTTTTGATATATATGCCACTATAAATCAATTGCAAATTTCAATTGAAAATTTGGAATAAAATACCAATTAAAGATAACGGAGAAAAATTAATAGCTATACCTACCTGCCTAAAGTTTTTGGATCCCCACCCTTACTTATATTTAGGAGCACCATACAAAGATAAAACTTCTATTTGGAAATTAAGGGAGGAGGTTGTAAATAAATTAGTAAAAGTACATGATTATTTGATATCAAAGAGTAGTTTTAACCTTTTAATTTATGACAGTTGGCGACCTCTAGAAGTCCAGGAATTTATGTTTAAAAGAGCAATTTTATTAGAGTGTGAAAAATCCGATATTGATATTTCATTTGAAAATATAAAATCTTATCCATCCATTTTAAAAAAAGTTGAAAAATTTTGGGCATATCCTTTTTATGACACTAGATGTCCTCCCCCTCATTCAACTGGGGGTGCATTGGATGTTTGTTTATCAGATAAAGACGGAAATCTTGTTGAAATGGGAAGCATGGTTGATCAAATGGATGAGACCTCAAATCCTCATTTTTATGCAAACATAAAGAATGAAGAAGCAATTATTTGGAATAGTAGGAGAAATTTATTAAGAGAAATTATGACTAAATTCGGATTTGCTCAACATCCTAATGAATGGTGGCATTTTAGTTATGGCGATCAATTATGGGCTTGGAAAAATAATAAAGCAAATGCCCTTTATGGAAAAATTTAAAATCTATTGGTTTTCATTTAGTAAATTCAAAATATAATTTTCATCTTGAGTATTTATAAAATCTCCGAAATCTAAATCCAAATTGCTCCTCCAATTTTCAAATAATGGTTGAAGAGTTTTTTCTAAATCGTTAAGTTCCATTCTTTGTAAAAATGGTTTAGCAAGCCTTTGGAGATTTTTACTTCCCCCCAACCATAATTGGTATTTGTTTTGCCCACTCCCAACAAGTGCTAATTCGGCCATATAGGGCCTTGTACATCCATTCGGACATCCTGTCATTCTGAATAAAATTGTCTTTTGTATTTTTAGATCTAATAGTAAATTTTCAATCCTTTTTAGTACATCAGGTAATATTCTCTCGGCTTCAGTCATTGCAAGACCACAAAGTGGTAAAGCAGGACAAGCTAAAGCGTGTCTTTGTATTTCATTGATATTTTCTAAATTTTCGTATCCAATTTTTGAAAGAGATTTTTGAATTTCAACTTTGTTTTTATTAGGGATATTACAAAGTAAAACATCTTGATTAGGTGTGAGTCTTAAATCTAAATTATATTTTTTTACAATACTTGTGATGATATTCTTCTTCTCTCCAGATAATCTCCCTGATAATAATGGTAAACCTACGAAATGGGAGGTTTTATTTTGTTTATGCCAACCTAGGTAATCAATAAGAACTTTATCAGGTTCTTTTCTAATTTTTTTAATTTCTTTTTTGAAATACTTATCTGAAAGAATTTTTTTGAACCATTTAATACCTTTTCTATGAAGAAGATATTTCATTCTCGAATTTTTTCTTGATTTTCTATCACCATAATCTCTTTGAATAGCCACAATGCTTTGTATTAATTCATAAACATCAGGTTCTTCAACATATCCAAGTGGATCAGCAATTCTGGCAAAGGTCTCCTCATTATTATGTGTGCGACCCATACCACCTCCAATATAGAAGTTGCACCCTTCTAAGTTTCCATCTTTAGAAGTAAAGGCAACTATTCCTATGTCATTGGTAAGAAGATCAACAGAATTGTCCCCAGGAACTGTCACGGCACATTTGAATTTTCTCGGTAAATAAGTTGAACCATAAAGTGGCTCATCTTTTATCCCACTAAAAACATTATCTTTGAATTGGAGCTTCCTAATAGCTTCAATATCTTTGTCAGGCTTTATGGTGTACTCTAAATCTCCATCAGCCCAAAGCTCTAAAAAAGTGCCTTGGCCAGCCATTGGGGTGAGAAGATCTGCAACTTTTTTTGCCAATGCTCTCGCAATAATATAGTCTGGCGAATCAAATGGAGCCGCAGGGGCCATAACGTTTCTATTTATGTCTCCACATGCAGCTAATGTGGAGCCCATTGAATTTACTATTGTTTGGATTACTTTCTTTAGGTTCTCCTTTCTGATTCCATGCATTTGAAAGGCTTGTCTTGTAGTGGCCCTAAGAGTTCCATTTCCTAGTTTGTCAGATAATTCATCTAATGCTAAAAATAATTTCCCAGGGACTTCACCGCCCGGATTTCTTAACCTAAGCATCATTTGCCAATCTTTACTTTTGCCCGGCCTTCTATTTTCCCTATTATCTTGTTGATAACTACCATGAAATTTTAATAACTGAACTGCATCATTAGTAAAATGATCACTTTCATTGACTAATTCCGTAGCAAGTGGTTCTTTAAGAAATTGGCTACTTTTTTTAAAATTTTCAAATTTAGAAACCTCTAGTCCATTTGCCAAGCAAACAGTCTCTCCCTTTAAAGAATCTTTTTTCTTTTTTACTTTCTCAACCTTGATCAAAGGACCAAAACATATCTCTTTTTATACATTAGCGAAAAGCTTATTTAACTGGTAGTAAATTATAGTAAGTGAAGTCATATTTTTTTCTTGTCTAAATATTTACTTGAGATAGGTACAGAAGAGTTGCCCGCAAAATTCTCTTATTCTGTTCTAGAACAATTTAAATCTCTAATAGAATTTGAATTGGATAAAAAGTTAATCAAATTCGAACATATAGTTGTTACCTCCACACCAAGGAGGATAGTTCTACTTCTCGAAGGTTTAGTTGATTATGCAGAAGATAAGATAATAGAAAGAAAAGGGCCTAAAGCAAATTCAGCTTATTTAAATGGATGTCCTACTAATGCTGCTTTAGGATTTGCTAATAGCTTAGATATAGATGTAGGTGAGCTAGAAATAAAAAATACAGAAAAGGGTGAGTTTGTTTTTGGAAAGAAAATTGAGAAAGGACTATCAACAAAAATTTCTTTGTCTTCGATTATCCCAAAATTAGTTAAAAGTCTTCAAGGCCCTCGATTTATGAAATGGGGGACTGGGAACATAAAATTTTCAAGACCTATTAGGTGGATTACCTCTATATATAATGATGAAATTCTTGATTTTGAATTTGATGAATGTGATCCAAAGATCAAAATAACTAATAAAACAAAAAGTCATAGGCTAATCAATGAAGTTTTAGAAGTTCAGAGCCCTGATGATTTTTTTGAATTATTGAAACGAAATAGAGTAATAGCTAATAGAAAAGAAAGAAAAGAAAAAATTGAAATTTTAATAAATAAGGCATCAGAATCTTTAAATCTCAAACCTGACCTTTCAGAAGGATTACTAAATGAACTAACTGATTTAGTTGAATGGCCAGACTTGATTATTGGCAAATTTAGTGATGAATTTCTTGATCTTCCGGTTGAAGTTCTCTCAACAGTCATGAAAAATCATCAGAGATACGTTCCTCTTTTATTGAAAAACGAAAGTTTTTCTAAACTAGATTTAAGCTCTGAAAAAAATATTAGTACAACTTTCTGCGTTATTTCAAATGGTCTTGAGGAATCAAATAATAATATTGCCAAAGGTAATGAAAAAGTACTAAGGGCAAGGTTTTCAGATGCAAAGTTTTTTGTAGAAAGTGACAAAAAAGTATCTTCAATCGAAAGAAATGAAAAGCTTAAATCTGTTTCATATTCGAAAGGACTTGGAAATATATTTCAGAGGGTAGAAAGGATAGAGGAAGTTACTAAAAAAATTCTTAAATTTTTAAATGATAAGTCTTTAGAAGAAAAAAAAATAATAGAAGCTTCTAAATTCTGTAAAAACGACTTATGTAGCGAAATTGTTTTCGAATTTCCTGAGCTGCAAGGAATAATGGGTGGTAAATATCTTAAATATGAGGGATTTAGTGAGGATGTTTGCTTGGCTGTTGCTGAACATTATTTACCTTCTTTTTATAAAGATGCTTTGCCCTCTACAAAATATGGTGCAATAGTTTCTATAGCAGATAAGGTCGAAACTTTAATAAGTATATTTATTTCTGGTAAACGTCCCAGTGGATCATCTGATCCTTACGCCTTAAGAAGAAATTTGAATGGAGTGATTAAAATAATTTGGGATTATGAACTTGATTTACCTTTAGATAAATTATTCAACGAACTTATTGATTTTTGGAAAATTGTTTTTCCGAATTTAAACATCTCAAGAGACAAAGTGTTAAATGATTTAAATGAATTTTTGGTTCAAAGAATTGTTAGTCATCTAGAAGAAATATCATTAAGTAAAGAGTTCATAAAGGCCATTTGCTCTTCTGATGAATTATCTCAAAAAAGAGTATTGAATATTGTTGATCTTAAACATAGGATTAAATCTATTATAAATTTTAACGAAAAGCATAATTTTGTTGAAATTCAAAAGGTAATTAGTAGGGTAAGTAAATTAGCAAATAATAGTGATATTTCAAGAGATGTTTTATCAACAAGAGATTATGTAAACATAAAACTTTTTGAAAAAGATTGTGAATTTAAAGTTTTTGAATTTATTGAAGAATTAGAAAAACTTTTTTCGGAAGGTTATTGCAATTATTTGGAACTTCTAAATTTGTTTGAGATTAATGTAAACATCATCGAGGATTTATTTGATAATGAAAAGGGAGTCCTAATAATGTCAGAGGATTTAAAAATTAGAAATAATAGACTCAATTTGCTGAGCTTAATTAGAAATTATTCTCTAAAAATAGCCGACTTTACACTTTTGAACTCTTAACTTTAATGCCGCCCTTTATTGAGTAATTTTCTAACATTTTTTCTACTTCTTTATTTTCCCTAACAGCACTATCAACGGGTTTATATTTTAGAGGTGCTAGGGCTTTCCCTCTTAAAATCGAACCAAGTGTAAGCATTGTAATTTTAAGTTGCTGTAATGGTTTCATCGAGACAACTCTTTTGTATAAGTAACTATCAAAAGTAAGTCTTTGTACATCCATGTCATCACACATCTCAACAAAGGCTTCTCTAGCAGAGTCATTTCTGTAGAAAATATTTTGAAGGATTTCTAGAACCTTATAAGTTGTGCCATATTTTTTATCCCATTTTTTAAGATAGTTTTTTAAATCTTTTTCTGATGGAATTACTTGACCGCTTTTTGATGCTTCAACAATTTCTTCAGCACACATTCTTCCGCTTTTTGCAGCAAAATAAATACCCTCTCCAGAACTTTTTGTAACATAACCAGCTGCATCACCAACCAATGCCATTCTCCCAACTACTCTTCTTGGTCTTGGATGCTCAGGAATAGGATGAGCTTCTACTTTAATTACTTCTCCGTTAACAAGTCTTTTCTTTGCCCTATTTCTTACACCCTCTTGAAGTCCTTTTATTAATGACTGATTCTTTTGCATGGTTCCAGTGCCCACAGCAACATGATCATATTTTGGGAAAACCCACCCATAAAAATCAGGAGAAACATCAGTTCCAACATACATTTCAGCAAGATCTTCGTAGTAACTCATTTCTTCTTTAGGCAATTTAATTCTTTCCTGAAATGCTATAGCAACTTTGTAATCTCCTGCATCCATTGCTTTTGCGACTCTGCTATTGGCTCCATCAGCTCCGATTAAAAGGTCAACGGTAAGCTCTTTGAGTTCTCCTTTTTTATCTCCATTTGTAAAGTCTGAGTAGGAAAGCTTATATGGCCCTTGATTATTATCGCCAGTATCAATAGAAGTAACTAATCCATTGATTAATGTAGCACCAAGATCTGATGCTCTGTTGCGCATAAAGGCATCCATAACTTCTCTTCTACACATCCCAATAAACTCATTATCACTTTTCCCATAAACTCTATCTAAACTTATATCTACCTCTCTATTTGATGGAGATATCATTCTCATATGCCTTACTTTCCTATCAATAATTGACTCAGGTAAATCAAATTCTTCGACCATGCAAAGTGGAATTGCTCCTCCACATGGTTTTGCATTATCTAATTTTCTCTCGAAGAGCCAAGTTTTTATCCCAGCTTTAGCAAGTATTTCTGCAGCACATGAACCACTTGGACCTCCCCCAATAACAGCTACCCTCAACATATGAAAAAAAATAATACTGTATATAAAAACTACATCTTTTTTGCTTATAAAAGTGCATTTCGTAAAATAATAGTTAATATCGAAATATGTTTTCTAGGTTCACCTATAAATATTGGAACAAAACAAAGATTTAAATCAATTTGACATACCTCCAGCCAAAAGAATCTACCTAAATAATTCCAACTCAATTTTATTAAAAAAATTATTAATATTTTCTCCATTTCTTTGCCTCCTTTTTTCTGCCTTTGCACTGCGATTATTTAGAAATATAGAAATAGGATCTCTTGGTAATATCAATTTTCAGGCTCAAATAAATCACGACCATAGAATTTTGGGCCATTTACCCTATTCGGAAATTCCCAAGGAGAAACTAGTATTAATTGAGCCCAATATTCAAGTTCACATTGATATGCGTGATTCTTTGTTAGAGATGAGGGATGATGCGAAGAAAAATGGGATATATTTAGTTTTCTTAAGTGGTTTTAGATCAACAAATTTGCAAAATGAAATCTTCTATTCTCTTAAATCTTTTAGAAATCAGGAAGCTGCAGAAAGAGCTAGAGTTTCAGCCCCTCCTGGATATTCCGAACATAGTACTGGTTTTGCAATTGATATTGGTGATGCTACTCAAAGAGAAACAGACTTTGAGACGGAATTCGAAAATACAGAAGCCTTTAAATGGTTAATAAAGAATGCAGCTAGATTTCATTTTAAGTTATCGTTCACCAAAGATAATAAATTTATAGATTATGAGCCTTGGCATTGGAGATATGAGGGTTCAATTGAAGCATTAAAAGTCTTTGAAAGTTCAAATAGAAAATCATAAACCTGATGCATTAATTAAATTATTCAATATGATTATGTTTTTCAAAGTCTTAAAGAATAAATTCTCATAATAAGCATTCTTTGAGTTAGCCTTAATAAAGTTAATCTAATATTTATATAAAGTTTATAAATGTCATCTTCGATAAAAGAAATTAGAAATGTCGCAATTATTGCTCACGTAGATCATGGGAAGACTACACTTGTAGATGCATTGTTATCTCAATCAGGAATATTTAGAGACAATGAAGTTATTCCTACATGTGTAATGGATTCAAATGATCTTGAGAGAGAAAGGGGGATAACAATTCTCTCAAAAAATACAGCAGTTAACTACAAAGACACCAGAATTAATATTATAGATACACCTGGACATGCTGATTTTGGAGGAGAAGTTGAGAGGGTTTTGGGAATGGTTGATGGATGTTTGCTTATTGTTGATGCAAATGAGGGGCCAATGCCTCAAACAAGGTTTGTTTTAAAAAAAGCATTAGAAAAAGGACTTAGGCCTATAGTTTTTGTAAATAAAATTGATAGACCAAGAGTGGTACCAGAAATAGCAATTGATAAGGTACTGGACTTGTTCTTAGAATTAGGAGCTGATGATGATCAATGTGATTTCCCTTATCTTTTTGGAAGCGGCCTATCCGGTTTTGCAAAAGAAGAGATGGAATCTAATAGCGACAACATGATGCCTCTTTTTGAGGCTATTATCAGACATGTTCCACCTCCAGTAGGTGATGCTAATAAGCCTCTCCAGCTACAAATAACTACTTTGGACTATTCTGATTTCTTGGGCAGAATTGTAATTGGGAAAATTCATAATGGAACTATAAAAAATGGTCAACAAGCTAGTTTAATCAAAGAAAATGGTAAAACTATCAAAGGAAAGGTTAGTAAACTACTTGGATTTGAAGGATTACAAAGGATTGATATAAATGAAGCATTTGCAGGAGATATCGTTGCCGTTTCTGGTTTCGATGATGTCAATATCGGTGAGACCATAGCATGTCCTGATTCGCCCCATCCACTTCCACTAATCAAAGTAGATGAACCCACCTTAAATATGACTTTTGTTGTTAATGATTCTCCATTTGCAGGTAAAGAGGGGAAATTTGTTACTAGTAGACAATTAAAAAATAGACTGGAAAGGGAACTTTTAACAAATGTTGCGTTAAGGGTCGAAGAAACTGATTCTCCTGATAGGTTCTCAGTGTCAGGAAGAGGAGAATTACATTTAGGTATTTTGATTGAAACTATGAGAAGAGAAGGGTTCGAGTTTCAAATCTCACAACCTCAAGTAATTTTTAGAGAAATTGATAATGTTGAATGTGAGCCTATAGAGACTTTGGTCCTTGATGTTCCTGAAATATCCGTTGGTTCTTGTATAGAAAAACTTGGATCGAGAAAGGCAGAGATGAAAAATATGCAGACAAGTTCGGATGGGAGAACCCAATTAGAGTTTCTTGTACCATCAAGAGGACTAATTGGATTTCGTGGAGAATTTGTTCGGATAACAAGAGGTGAAGGTATCATGAGTCATTCATTTTATGAATACAAACCTAAAACAGGAGATTTTGAAACTAGAAGAAATGGAGTCCTTATAGCTTTTGAGGAAGGTGTAGCCACATTCTATGCATTAAAGAATGCTGAAGATAGGGGAGTCTATTTCATTAAACCTGGAGTTAAAGTTTATAAGGGGATGATAATTGGAGAGAATAATCGACCTCAAGATCTTGAGTTAAATATATGTAAAACTAAGCAGTTGACTAATATGAGGTCTGCAGGGGCAGAAGAACTTGATACTTTGCAGTCACCTGTTGACATTACCCTTGAAAGAGCACTCGAATATATTGGTCCAGATGAAATGCTAGAGGTAACACCTGATTCAATAAGAATGAGAAAAATAAATAAAAAGAAAAGAAATTAATAATTAGTTTCATGAACGAAGAAAGTGCAAAAAGTTTTAAAGATTCTCTTTTTAATGCTTTAAATCTTTTCAACAAACATGAATGGTATGAGGCTCATGATGCTTTTGAAGAAATATGGAATTCCGTTGATGGTGACGAAAGACAAGTTATTCAGGGGATTTTACAAGTATCTGTTTCTCAGTTTCACTTAAGTAAAGGTAATTTAAATGGAGCCACTATTCTGCTTGGAGAGGGTTTAGGAAGAATAAAAACTAGAACTAAGATTAATTTAGGAATTGATCTTGAATCATTCTGCCGATGTTTGGAAGATTTATTGAGGAAATTACAATATAAAGAGAAATTAAGTGAAAACGATAAGCCTTTTTTGAAACCTCTTTGACAAATATGAATATTATGAATATATCTTTATCTTCAGTGAAATTATTATTTTCTATTACATTTTTATTTCAAGAAAACAAGAAAACTAATCAATCTCAATAAAAATGAACCTAAAAATTCATAATGTATCACTTTCAATTAAAGGAAAATTAATCGTAAATGATGTTTCCATAACTGTATATCCAGGGGAAATTGTAGGTTTGATGGGACCAAATGGTGCAGGTAAAACTACCACTTTTAATCTTGCAGTTGGAAATATAAAACCTGATAAAGGTGTAATTTTAATGAATGGTAAAAATATTACCAATCTCCCTCTCCCAATTAGATCAAGACTTGGATTGGGTTATTTAACTCAGGAAGCGAGTATATTTAGAGACCTTACTGTCAAAGATAATATAGATTTGGCTTTGAAGAATTCATCCTATAGCAGAGCTGCAATTAGAAATAGAAGAGAAGAACTAATAAATGAGTTTAATTTGAATAATTTTGTAGATAGTTATGGTTATCAACTTTCAGGAGGAGAGAGGAGGAGGTGTGAAATAGCTAGGGCTCTCACTGTAGGCAGAAAAGGACCTAAATATTTGTTATTAGACGAACCTTTTGCTGGGATCGATCCTCTAGCTGTTAATGATCTAAAGAAACTAATTCTTAAATTAAGTAATGATGGGGTCGGGATTCTCATTACAGACCATAATGTGAGGGAAACCCTTTTAATTACTAACAAATCATATGTATTAAGTGAAGGAAAAATTTTAGCTAACGGTTCATCAAGTGAATTGGCTGAAGATTCAATAGTCAAGAAGTATTATCTAGGAGATAATTTCAAACTTTGAAATGCTTTTTTGAAAAAAATAAATTAAAACTTTATTATTAAAGATTTACTCATATATGAAGGATTTTAATTATTATTTGTTTGTCATTGAATATTAAAACTTGAGCAATTTCTAGAAATGATACTAGATAATTTTTTTAAAAATATAATATATGAACCGGTTTCAGTTTTAGGTCTTTTAGTTTTTTATTTTTTATTAATTAACTTACCAATATCTTTGGGTGCAGTTTTTAAAAAAAAGTCTTCTTCTGCCGTAAGACTTATAACGATCTTAGTGAACTTATTGATAACATTACAATTAATTTTTAGATGGTCAATTTCTGGGCACTTTCCTATAAGCAATTTGTATGAATCTCTTTATTTCCTTACTTGGGGTATCACATTAGGTCAACTATTGGTTGAAAGAGAATACCAAGCTCCAATAATTCCCTCAATTGCTATACCTATTGAGTTACTGACTGTGGCTTTTGCTTGTTTTGTTTTACCTGAGGATTTGAAATTATCGTCCAACTTAGTCCCAGCTTTAAGGTCTAGTTGGTTAGTAATGCATGTTAGTGTCGTAATGCTTAGTTATGCAGCATTAATAATAGGTTCTTTACTTTCAATGTCCGTTTTGTTTATTAATAAAAATAAGCCGCTTCAAATCAGAAGTAGTTCTACAGGTATAGGAGGATTTAAACTTTCAAATAGCTATCCTGTAAATGATTTAGTTGAACCTATTGAATTTTCTCATTCAGAAGAATTAGATACATTAAGTTACCGTTCTATATTAATCGGCTTTGTTCTTTTAACTCTTGGTTTAATTTCAGGTGCTGTCTGGGCTAATGAGGCTTGGGGTACATGGTGGAGTTGGGATCCAAAAGAAACATGGGCATTTATCTCATGGTTATTTTATGCCGCTTATCTGCATATGAGAATAAGCAAGGGTTGGCAAGGACGTAGACCAGCATTATTAGCATCTACAGGCTTTTTAGTAGTTTTAGTGTGTTATTTAGGAGTTAATTTTTTAGGAATAGGGTTACATAGCTATGGCTGGATATTTGGGTGATTTGTTAATCTCCCAGAATATTTATTGAGGTTCAGAAAGAACATTCCCCTTTTGAGCTTCCTGTGCAACTTTTCTCAAGTCATCACATCCCTCTTTTAATGTTGGGTAAGCAAACATTCCACTACCTGCAATAAAACAATTGGCTCCAGCATCTGCACATTGTGAAATAGTCCAATTTGCTTTTATTCCCCCATCAACTTCAATGTCGACATTTAAGTTTTTTTCAATAACAAAGTTTCTTATTTTTCTGATTTTATTAAGCATTGTTGGTATATAAGCTTGTCCTCCAAAGCCTGGATTAACTGTCATAACTAAAACATGATCAACCATATCCATAATGTTTTTAATCATTTCAAAAGGAGTATGAGGGTTTAACGCAACAGAAGGAGATCCTCCCAAATCTCTTATTCTTCCGAGTACTCTATGTAAATGAATATTTGCTTCGGCATGGGCTATTACTACTCCTGGTTCACCATTCGCTCCCTTTGTAGCGTTTACATAAGATTCAAGCATAGTTTCACAGTTGTATTGACTCACCATTAATTGAGTTTCAAAAGGTACATTGCAATATTTCCTGCATGCCGCAATCATTTCAGGACCGAATGTAAGATTTGGCACAAAATTCCCATCCATTACATCAAATTGAATTCTATCTACTCCAGCTTCCTCTAGCTCTTTTACACATGCCCCCATATTTGCCCAATCTGCTGGTAAAACTGAAGGAATTATTTGAATTGGTCTATTAACACCAACTAAAATTGTTTGATTTGACTCAGTCATTTAATTTTTAAAATATTTAATAAAGATACTATATTTAGTTGTTTATTCCTAATTTCAAGTCACGGCCTGATAAAGTATCACTTGTAAAGAGTTAAAAAAAGCTTACTAGCATGATAATTCTCATAAAAATGACATTTTTTATGAGATCATACTCAAAACCTTTAAGAAAATCCTCAAAATTTAATTGTGAATCAAACTTTAATTCAAGAAATTCTCGAAGTTGTCGAGCAAGCAGCTATTGCCTCAGCAAAACTAACAGGACTTGGTCAAAAAGATGAAGCTGATGCTGCAGCCGTAGAAGCAATGAGATTGCGAATGGGCAAAATTGAAATGAAAGGGAAAATTGTTATTGGAGAAGGTGAAAGAGATGAAGCACCTATGCTTTATATAGGTGAAGAGGTTGGTAGTGGAAATGGTCCAGGGGTTGACTTTGCAGTAGATCCTTGTGAAGGAACAAATCTTTGTGCGAATAATCAAAGAGGTTCTATGGCGGTTTTAGCCGCCTCCGATACGGGTGGTCTTTTCAATGCTCCTGATTTTTATATGAACAAATTAGCAGCGCCTCCTGCAGCCAAAGGAAAAGTAGATATTAGAAATTCAGCTACTGAAAACTTGAAGATACTAAGTGATTGCTTGGGCCTTTCTATTGATGAGCTTACTGTAGTTGTAATGGATAGAACTAGGCATAAAGATTTAATTAAAGAGATTCGAGGATGTGGTGCAAAAGTACAACCGATTTCTGATGGTGATGTTCAAGCTGCGATTGCATGTGGTTTTGCAGGTACTGGAACACATTGCTTAATGGGCATAGGCGCAGCTCCAGAGGGTGTTATTTCAGCTGCTGCAATGAGAGCTCTAGGCGGACACTTTCAAGGACAACTAGTTTATGATCCGGCAATCGCTCAAACTTCTGAATGGGCAGATTACACAAAAGAAGGAAATATAAAACGTCTTAATGAAATGGGCATAACAGATATAGATAAAATCTATGAAGCGAATGAATTAGCATCGGGAGAAAATGTTGTTTTCGCTGGAAGTGGAATAACTGATGGATTATTATTTGACGGAGTTAAATTTGAGAGGGATTGTGTTAGAACAAGTAGTCTAGTTATTAGTACATTAGATAGTACTGCAAGGTTCACAAATACTGTCCATATAAAAGATGGTGCTAAGAGTATCAGCCTTTAAAAATTCACTTTTGATTTTATGCATATTGTTGTCGTCGGACTGAGTCATCGCACGGCACCTGTCGAAGTGCGTGAGAAGTTAAGTATTCCTGACCAATCCATAACAGAGTCATTGAAAACATTAAAAGCTTTCTCTGATGTATTAGAGGTGTCAATCTTAAGTACTTGTAATAGGCTGGAAATATATGCACTAATAAAGGATAAAAATAATGGAATTTCATCTATTAAAGAATTCATATCAGAATATTCTGGAATTATTTTTGAAGATCTAAATCCACATCTTTTTTGCTTTAGACAGGAAGAAGCAGTTTTGCATTTGATGAAAGTCTCGGCAGGACTTGATAGCCTCGTTTTAGGGGAAGGACAAATCCTTTCGCAGGTAAAAAAAATGATGAGATTAGGTCAAGAAAATCAATCTACTGGACCAATTCTTAATAGATTATTAACTCAATCAATTAGTACAGGTAAAAAAGTAAGATCCGAAACAAATTTAGGAACCGGAGCTGTATCAATCAGTTCAGCAGCGGTAGAACTAGCTCAATTAAAAATTGGACAAGAAAAGGGTTTTGATACTCTTGTAAGTTTGGCATCAGAGAACGTTCTTGTTGTTGGCGCCGGACGAATGAGTAGGCTTTTAATAACTCATTTAAAATCAAAAGGATGTCATAAACTTATCCTTTTAAATAGAAATATTGATAGAGCATTAAATCTTGCTCAAGACTTTCCTGATTTAGAGATTGTTTGTAGAGGGTTAAACGAATTAGAAGAAAACATATCATTATCTTCGCTTGTTTTCACCAGTACTGCTTCTGAAGAGCCAATTATTGATCTCGCAAAAATTGAAAAAGTAAATTTGAGTAATAGACTTAAATTTATTGATATTGGTGTACCGAGAAATATATCTAATGATGTCAAACAACATGAATTTGTAAAATCATTTGATGTTGATGACTTACAAGAGGTCGTTTCAAGAAATCAAGAATTTAGACAGAAAATAGCAAAGGAAGCGGAATCTTTAGTAGAAGAAGAAAGGATCATTTTTTTAGAATGGTGGGCAAGTTTAGAGGCTGTTCCAGTAATTAATAAACTAAGATCAGATTTGGAGTTAATTAGGAAAGAGGAATTGCAAAAAGCACTTAGTAGGATGGGACCAGATTTTTCGGCTCGAGAAAGAAAAGTTGTAGAAGCCCTTACTAAAGGAATTATCAATAAAATACTACACACGCCTGTTACCAAGTTGAGAAGTCCTCAATCAAGAGAAGAAAGACAAGTTTCTTTGAAAATCGTTGAAAAATTGTTTTCTTTAGTAGAAGAGGACAAAAATAACTAATTTTTCTCAATTTATATTAAGTTTTTCTAGTGATTTATCGAAATACCTTCGTAAACTGACCATTAGTATTTCTAAATATGCCCATAATCAGTTACTTTAAGAAGTTGTATATCTACCTCCATTAGACTTAATGAAGCGCGTGTTGGCCATTATCCTCGGAGGAGGAAAAGGTTCTAGACTTTATCCCTTAACAAAAATGAGGGCTAAACCTGCTGTGCCGTTGGCAGGTAAGTATCGTTTAATAGATATCCCAATTAGTAATTGTATAAATTCAGGAATTGAAAAAATGTACGTATTGACCCAGTTCAATAGTGCATCTCTAAATAGACATATAGGAAGAACTTATAATTTGAATGGCCCTTTCGGTCAAGGATTTGTGGAGGTTTTAGCTGCGCAACAGACTCCTGATAGTCCTAAATGGTTTGAAGGTACTGCTGATGCTGTAAGAAAATACCAATGGTTATTTCAAGAATGGGATGTTGATGAATATTTAATATTGTCAGGCGATCAACTGTACAGAATGGATTACAGTTTATTTGTTCAACATCATAGAGATAATGGTGCTGATTTAACTGTTGCAGCTTTACCTGTTGATGAAGCTCAAGCAGAGGGTTTTGGCCTCATGAGAACTGACGACCTTGGGAATATAAAAGAATTTAGTGAAAAGCCAACTGGAGAGAAGTTGAAGGCAATGGCAGTAGATACTTCAAAATTTGGATTAAGTAAAGAGTCAGCTGCCGAAAAACCTTATCTAGCTTCTATGGGTATTTACGTTTTTAGTAGAAATACCCTTTTCGATCTTTTAAATAAATTTCCTAATTATACGGATTTTGGTAAGGACATAATTCCTGAAGCCTTAAATAGGGGAGATACTCTTAAAAGTTATGTATTTGATGATTATTGGGAAGATATCGGAACCATTGGGGCATTCTTTGAGTCCAACCTTGCCTTGACTGAGCAACCAAAACCTCCATTTAGTTTTTATGATGAAAAATTTCCAATTTATACAAGACCAAGATTTCTCCCCCCTTCTAAACTTGTAGATGCTCAAATTACAGATTCAATAGTCTGTGAAGGTACAATCTTGAAGTCATGCAGTATTTTACATTGTGTTTTAGGGGTAAGAAGCAGGATTGAAAGTGATTCGGTTCTTGAGGATACTCTTGTTATGGGGGCAGATTTCTTTGAATCGCCTGAAGAGAGGATTGAATTAAGAAAAGGAGGCGGAACACCTCTTGGAGTTGGTGAAGGAACTACTGTAAAAAGAGCAATTCTCGATAAGAATACAAGGATTGGGGATAATGTTGTGATAATTAATAAAGATCGAGTAGAAGAAGCAGATAAGCCAGAATTAGGCTTCTACATAAGAAATGGAATTGTTGTAGTTGTTAAAAATGCAACTATTGCAAACGGAACTGTTATTTAAATTTTTTCGATCATTTTTCGCTGACATAAGTATTTTTTTTGAGCAATTTTGTTTAGTTGCATGCACACTATATTTATTGAGTTTTTTAATTTTTTATGTCCAAGGCACATTTTGGTTTAGTAGGTCTTGGTGTTATGGGCGAAAATTTAGTTCTTAACGCAGAGAGAAATGGATTTTCTAGTGTAGTTTTTAATAGAACTTACTCAAAAACTGAAGAATTCTTACAGGGTCGAGGTCTTGGGAAGAATATAGAAGGAGCTGAAACTCTTCAGGAATTTGTTAATAAGTTAGAGAGACCTAGAAGAATTCTTATGATGGTTAAAGCTGGGCCAGCAACAGATGCTGTCATTGATAATATTTCTGGATATCTCGAGGAAGGAGATTTATTAATAGATGGCGGTAACTCTCAATTTAAAGATACAGAAAGAAGGGTGAATACTCTTGAAAGTAAAAGTTTTGGATACATCGGAATGGGAGTCTCTGGAGGTGCCAAAGGAGCTCTAGAGGGTCCAAGCATGATGCCCGGTGGCACTAAAGCTTCATATGATGCAATAGAGAGCTTACTAACAAAAATGGCTGCCAAAGTTGAAGACGGACCATGTGTTGCATATGTTGGACCAGGTGGCTCAGGTCATTTTGTAAAAACTGTTCATAACGGAATTGAATATGGAATTGAACAAATACTTGCAGAAGCTTATGACCTTATGAAGAGAGTCAAAGGTATGAATGGAAAGCAGATGTCAGAGGTATTTGGTATTTGGAATAATACTGATGAATTAGCTTCTTATCTTGTTGAGATAACAGAGATTTGTCTAAATACAAAAGATGATATAACTGGAGATGATGTCGTGGAAAAAATATTAGATAAAGCTGGCCAGAAAGGCACAGGTTTATGGACTGTTGTGAGTGCTCTAGAACTGGGGGTATCAGTCCCAACTATTTATGCATCTTTAAATGCAAGAGTAATGAGTTCTTTAAAAGAGCAACGTAGTGAGATTGAAAAAACTATTCCATCTAAAGAGATAGAGGATTTTGATTTAGGAAATGTTTCAGATGGAATGAAACCTTTATTTGATGCTGTAGTCCTTGCCACAATTGCTAGCTATGCCCAAGGTATGGATATTTTAAGAGAAGCATCTGCAGTATATAACTATGGTTTGAATATGCCGTCAATTGCACAAATATGGAAAGGTGGTTGCATAATTAGATCAAAATTATTAAGTAAAATTCAAGATGCTTATAACAAAGATCCTGATCTAAAAAATTTAATTTTTGATGATTGGTTTAATAATGAAATTGCGACAAGATTAGATAACTTAGCTAAGGTAGTTTCTCTATCCACAAAGGCAGGTATACCAGTCCCATGTTTATCCAGTACTTTAGATTATTTGAATAGTTATAGAACCAATAGACTTCCTCAGAATCTTGTGCAGGCAATGAGAGACTGTTTTGGCTCTCATACATATGAAAGAATTGATAGGGAAGGTAGTTTTCATACTGAATGGATGAAATGATTGAAAAGGTTAAAAATGGATATACACTTAACATTTACAAAGACAAGTTAGAGCTATCTAAAGCGGTTTTTAAGTTTATTCAAAGCCATATTATTCATACTTTAAAAAAGAAAGATAGATTCAAATTTTGTGTAAGTGGAGGTTCAACTCCTAAATATGTGTATCATCTCTTATCTAATAATGATCTTCAATGGGATATGGTTGATGTCTTTTTAGGAGATGAAAGATGTGTTGATCCAAATTCAGAATTAAGTAACTCGTTAATGTTGAGAAATTCTTTGCTAACTAATTTTGGATCTAAAGCTTATTTTTATGAAATTTTCAATGATTTAAACGCTGATGATGAAACTACTAAAAATCAATTTATTTCTAAATTATTTGAAAAATGCGGATCAAACCCTCCAACTTTTGATTTAACATTATTAGGTCTTGGAGATGATGGTCATACAGCCTCACTATTCCCTTATCAAAAAAATAATAATGTAGATGATTTTGTTATTTTTAATGAAGGTAAAGGTTTAAAAAGAATTTCATTAACTCCAAAGGTTCTTTCAGCTTCTTCAAAGATATTATTTTTAGTTAGTGGAGCTTCTAAAAGAATTGCTCTTGAGAGGTTATTAGATGAAAAAGAGCCACCAGGTAGAACACCATCAAAATTAATAAAATCTATTAATCAAATTTCAATATTTTGTGATCTGGAATCAGCAAAAGAATTAGAAATTTAGTTAAAGTCTATTAATAATTTAAATTATTTAATGAGTAAGAAAAAATTTTTATTCCAGAAAAAGGAGTTCGATGGTTGGAAAACATTAAATGATACTGTTATGGGCGGATCAAGTTCAGCTTTTTGTGAAACCTCAAATTCGGGTTTGATATTAAAGGGTAATATTGTCGAGAAAGCGGGAGGATTTGTTAGTTGTAGATCTTCTATATATAAACCTTCTTTAAATGTATCTGAGTATTCATCCTTTGAATTAAATATTGATGGACAAGGAAGAACTTTTAAATTTGCTGTCGCTTGTGAAGATGATCTACTAGGACTAACCGAATTTATTCCTGGTGGACTTAGATGGATTAAATCATTTCCAACAAAAAAATTCGGGACAACAAATGTTCAAATTCCTTTTAGTGAGTTAAAACCTTCAGTAAGAGCTAATAAAGTACGTTTTCCATTTAAATTCAAGCCATCTAAAATTAAAAGATTGCAACTACTACACTCTAAGTTCGGTGATGATGGATTACTTAATAATGAGTTTAAACAGGGTTCAATAAAAGTTTTAATTAAATCAATAAGTGTTATTTGAAAATCCATCTAAAAATATAGAGAGCTTAATCGCTAAGTCAGCAGATTTAACAAATAAACCTTTTGTTCATTCTGTCGTAAAAATAAATGGTGAATACGAATTCGAAGATGAAGATATTGATTTAACAGTTAATATCTTATGTAGAGATAAAGAAGGTAAAAGATTAGAAATTTATGATCTTGAATTAGAACTTTTTAAATCAAATAAAGAGTTGGTTTTAGTAATCTCTAAGCTTAACTTCCCTGATGAACCAATATTATGGTGTGGAGTTAAAACATTATGGATGGATAGCAATAATGGGAAAAAATGCAATTCACCAAAATACAGCGCTAGATTGGAAAATTTAGCAAATAGGATAAAAAGTTTTATTGATTAAGAAAAAAATTTGAGCTGATTTATAAATCAGTAACAGCCCCTAAACTTGATGTGCTTACGATTCTCGAATATTTTGAAAGAATTCCTCTTTTGTATTTTTGAATAGGTTTTACCCAATCTTTTTTTCTTTTTTCTAATTCTTCGTCAGATAAATCAACTTCAATTAGTTGTTTTACAGCATCTACTGTAATTAAATCACCTTGTTTTATTAGAGCAATATTTCCTCCTACAGCAGCCTCTGGAGCTATGTGACCCACAACAAGACCATAGGTACCGCCGCTAAATCTGCCATCGGTAATTAAAGCCACCTTCTCTCCAAGCCCTTGACCAACAATTGCAGATGTTGGAGCTAACATCTCTCTCATACCTGGTCCTCCTACAGGACCTTCGTTTCTAATAACAACAACATCACCAGCTTTGATATCGTTATTTAATATCGATTTTAAACAATCCTCTTCACTTTCAAAAATCTTTGCGGGACCAGTTAATACAGGGTTTTTTACTCCGCTAATTTTGGCTACAGAACCTTCGCTCGCTAAGTTACCTTTTAATATCGCTAGATGTCCTTTTTTATAAAGAGGGTCATCTATGTCTCTTATGACATTTTGATTTGTTGGAGGCTTATCTGGAATATTTTGTAAGTATTCTGAGATGGTTTTTCCTTCAATGTTTTTGCAATCGCCATGAATTAATCCTGCATTCAAAAGTATCTTCATGACTTGAGGAATCCCACCTGCCTTATGAAGATCTACCGTCACATATTTACCACTCGGTTTAAGGTCACAAATAACGGGTACTTTTTGTCTGATTCTCTCAAAATCATTAATGTTGATATCAATTCCTGCAGTATTCGCAATAGCTAAGATGTGCAATACCGCATTTGTTGATCCGCCAATTGCCATAATTACTGATATTGCATTTTCAAATGCTTTCTTAGTCATTAGGTCTAGAGGTCTTATATCTTTTTCTATTGCAGAGACTAATATCTCAGCACTTTTATCTGCACTTAGTTCTTTTTCAAGATCTTCAGCAGCCATAGTGGAACTGTGAGGAAGACTTAACCCTAATACTTCAATAACCGCAGACATTGTATTAGCTGTAAACATTCCTCCACAGCTACCAGCACCTGGAATACAATTTTTCTCAACTTGGATTAGCCTTTCTTCATTAATTTTGCCTGATGTTAATTGTCCAACAGCTTCAAATGCACTAACAACAGTAAGATCTTCTCCATGCAATTTCCCAGGCTTTATTGTCCCTCCATAAATGAAAATTGAGGGAATATTCATTCTTGCAATCGCAATCATGGCACCCGGCATATTTTTATCACATCCACCTATAGCAAGTACTCCATCCATACTCTGAGCATTGCATGCTGTTTCAATTGAATCAGCAATAACTTCTCTTGAAACTAGGGAATATTTCATGCCCTCTGTTCCCATAGATATCCCATCACTTACTGTTATAGTCCCAAACATCTGAGGCATCCCACCTGATCTTTTTATAGACTCTTCAGCCTTTAGAGCTAACTTATTTAAACCCATATTGCATGGTGTTATGGTGCTGTATCCATTTGCAACTCCAATAATAGGTTTATTAAAATCTTCATCTTTAAATCCAACAGCTCTTAACATCGATCTATTAGGTGATCTTTGCACACCTTGGGTTATTGCAGATGATCTGAGTTTATTCATATTATTTGAAAACCTTTTTTATTCTATTGCCCCAACTCTTCAAGTTGCTTCCTCACATCAGCAATTGCAGAATTAAGTTGCTCAACTTTCTTCTCCAGATTCTCTCCTTCAACTTCATTTATATTTTCATTTGAATCAATCGCTTCAGAGCCGTCTTGAATTCTGGAGGAATACATCATTGCTTTTTGTTTTTTTTCCTCTTTTCTTTTGTCTGCTTCGGATATTAACCACCATGCTAGACCTGCTGCTCCAATAAAAGCACCACTTATTAATGATAAAAGATTATTTGAAGACGAATCTCTGTATTCAGACATTGATAAAATATTTACTCCTATATTCTATATTAGTTCTTATCTTGAAATATAGTACTTAAACGCGATAAAGGATTCCCAATACCGGGTACCAATAATGGTGTTTTTTCGTCTTCCTCATCTATGCAAGAAGTGTAAATTACCTGATTCGGGAATAATTTCGCAATTTCATTTAACCCTTTATCTGAGCAAATAGCAGTTATTAAAAGAATCCTATTTGAATCAACACCTAATTCCTTTAATTTAATTAAGGTTTCTAATGTGGTTGATTTTGTAGTTATTTGTTCTGAATAAAATATAACTCCTTCATTTGATTCAATAGTTTTAGGAAGTTCTCCTAATGAGAGGGTTGAATTAGGAATTACTTCTTTAGATCCAAACCAAAGAGATAACCCTTCGGGCAACATTGCGAGCACTTTTATTGGATAATCAGTATTAATAAAGAATCCATCTGTGTCCCCATTATCAGTGTTTACTATTTCTTTTTTATATGGCAGCCAATTACGTAATGCTTCATATGTAAGCCATTTCCCTAATTGCTCATATCCTGTTGAGTACAAAATATCTGGAGTATTTTTTTCTCGCAATATTGAAAGCCAATGTTTTATTAATGGATGAGGAGGAACAATAACCTTTAGTGACATTGCCATATATTTTCCTTTAAGATACTCTTACAAACTTTAAATACTTAAGTTCTAAAATACAGTCTTATTATGATTAAATCAATTGTTTTCCCCTCACTAAAGAATGCATTAATTACTTTGTTGTTCATTGGGATTTTATTTTTTATTTCTGTAAATTCTGCATGGGCTAAAAGACCTCCTGAGATTAGAAACCAGCAAGACCTTAATTTAGAACCAGATATGCATGGTCAAGATTTAAGCGGTAACGAATACGTTAAGTTTGATTTGAATGGGTTTAATTTTAGTGAAAGTAATTTAGAAGGCGCGGTGTTCAATAATAGTAAATTGCAAAATTCAAAGTTTAATGGGGCCAATTTAAGAGATGCACTAGCTTATGCAACAGATTTTACAGATGCAGATCTTTCGGATGTTAATTTTACAAATGCTTTATTAATGGAGAGTAATTTTGAAGGAGCAAAAATAGATGGTGCAGATTTTACTGATGCAGTTCTTAGTCGTACACAACAAAAACAATTATGTGCGATTGCTAATGGCACAAATAGTTCTACAGGAGAGAGTACAGAATATAGCTTAGGTTGTTAATCATAAAAAATGAAAAAAAAAATACCGGTTATAGTTGTTTCAGGATTTCTTGGTTCAGGTAAAACAACTTTTCTAAGATATTTATTAAAAGAGAGTAATAAAAAATTTGGTTTAATAATTAATGAATTTGGTGATGTTGGAATTGACGGTGATTTGATTAAAAGTTGTGATAAATGTGATGAATCTGAAGACGACTGCGTAATCGAATTAAACAATGGATGTTTATGTTGTACTGTTCAAGATGATTTTGTTCCATCAATAAAAGCTCTCCTAGAATTTAATCCTCCTATCGAATCAATAATTATCGAAACAAGTGGCTTGGCACTGCCAATTCCCTTAATTCAAGCACTTAACTGGCCTGAAATTAGGACTTCCATTTACCTTGATGTTGTTGTTGGTATCGTTAATGGAGAATCAATGCTTAATGGTTCACCAATTAATGATTTAAATAAAATAACAAAACAATATAATGAAACAGATAAAATTGATCACAACGCCACTATAGATGAACTTTTTGAGGAGCAACTAGAAGTTTCTGATATCGTTTTAGTCTCTAGATCAGATATCTTAAATGATGATCAGTTTGACGTTGTAAAACATAAAATTCAAGGAAGTCTGAACTCATCTACACCAGTCCTTAAATCCAATAATGGCAAAATTGATTTGAACTATCTATTTGATTTTAATTTTAAAAAAGAGACTTTTAAAGAGTTTTTAACTGAAGAACATGACCATAATCATGTTGAACTTGTATCAGATTCAATTAAATTAAATTATTTCCTTGAAAAAAATGACTTTGAAAAGGAGATGTCAAAAATCTTGGATGAATTAAACATTCTTCGAATAAAAGGACGTATTTGGATACCAAACAAATCATTACCTTTACAAATACAAATTGTTGGAAAGAAAATTAATACTTGGTTTGAAGAAGCTCCAGACAATTGTTGGAGACCAAATGATAATGCTGGGCTTGAATTAGTAATAATTTCCTTTGATGAAAAATCTATAAAAACTTTCAATAAAAAAATTAAAGAGAAATTTAAGATTTTAAGTGAACCAAAAATAGCAATTTGACATTATAGTAAGCAGTCGAGATACTTAAACGGTAGACATTCCAAGATGGAAAATCCAAAAATTGCTTTAAAACAAATAATCTCTGACGAAGTTACATCAATTGATAAAATAAAATGTTCAAAATGTGGAGGGGCAGGAAATTTTAAAACACATGAAAATTCAAGAAGAACTTGCTTAGTATGTTTTGGTAGAGGCTACATAAACGTCTAATAACTCAGAAAACCTTAATATAAAAATATTTGTTTATTAATCAATAGTTCTTTTTATTATAATTTAAACTAGTCTTCTAGTAGAAATTAATTTTTAATTGGACCAATTTGCTGTAAAAGTTTTTGTAAGACTAAGACCCTCAGTTTTAGATCCAGCAGGGGAAGCTACCAAATCTGCCTCTATAAAACTTGGAGCCGAGGGAATAAAATCATTACGCATAGGAAAAATGATTGAGGTAAAAATAGAAGGTAATGGTGAAAACGAAGTAAGAGGAAAAATTGATTTATTGTGTGATAGGTTATTCGCAAATACTGTTATTGAAGATTATGAGTATTTCCTAGAAAAATTATAAGATGGATAATTTAACTGTAGGAGTTGTTGTCTTCCCTGGTTCTAATTGTGATCGTGATGTTTCATGGGCATTGGAAGGTTGTTTAGACATAAGAACAAAATACTTGTGGCATGAGTCTTCAGATTTAAGTGATGTAGATGCAATAGTTTTACCCGGAGGATTTAGCTATGGTGATTATTTAAGATGCGGAGCAATTGCGAGATTCTCTCCATTAATAAATGCCTTGGATGAATTTGTTAAAAGCGGGAAAAGAGTTTTAGGAATTTGTAATGGGTTTCAAATTTTGACAGAATCAGGATTTTTGCCTGGTGCTCTTGTTGCAAATAAAAATCTTAATTTTATCTGTGATGACGTTGAACTGGACATCGTTTCTTCAAAAGGAGGTTGGTTTAATAATGTAGATGAAAAACAAACAATTAAATTGCCAATAGCGCATGGGGAAGGAAGATATTATTGTGATTCTGATACTTTAAAGAAACTTGTAGATAATGAATTGATCGCTTTGAGATATAAAAATAATCCCAATGGATCTTCATTCGATATCGCAGGCATAACTAATGAGAAGGGTAATGTTCTAGGTTTAATGCCTCATCCAGAGCGAGCATGCGACGAGACAATTGGTGGAACTGATGGTCTCTTTACATTAAAATCATTAATATTGAAATAAAAAAAAGACCCCCAATTTTGGAGGCCTTTTTTTATTAAATTTGGGAGAAAATTAAACAGTAGCTTTTACTTTTGGATCCAAATCACCTTTTGCGTAAAGATCAGCAAAATAATTAGTGCTGTTTTGTTTGATCTTACTTGCTTGACCTTCGCACCAAAACTGCTTGTATCTATCAAGACAAACTTGCTTCATGTATTTTCTAGCAGGCTTGTTGAAATGTCTTGGGTCGAAGTTTGCCTTATCAGCAAATGCTGCCTCTCTAACCGCGGCAGTAAAAGCAAGTCTGTTATCAGTATCAATGTTGACTTTCCTAACTCCATTTCTTATTCCCTCTTGAATTTCTTCAACAGGAACACCATAAGTTTGAGGAATTTCACCGCCATATTTGTTAATGATATCCAACCATTCTTGAGGAACTGAACTAGATCCATGCATTACAAGATGGGTATTTGGAAGTGCTTTATGAATTTCAGCAATTCTGCTTATTGCAAGAACTTCTCCTGTAGGTTTTCTTGTGAATTTATAAGCACCATGACTTGTACCTATAGCAATAGCTAATGCATCAACTTTTGTTTTAGCGACAAAATCTGCAGCTTCTTCAGGATCAGTCAAAAGCATATCTGTAGAAAGTTCACCTTCAAAACCATGACCATCTTCAGCTTCTCCTTTCCCTGTTTCTAATGAGCCTAAGCAACCTAATTCTCCTTCAACACTAACTCCAACTGAATGAGCAAAATCTACAACTTTTTTAGTAACTGCAACATTATATTCGTAACTTGCGGGTGTTTTTGCATCTGCCTCTAGAGAACCATCCATCATTACTGATGTAAAACCATTTATTGCTGCTGAATAGCATGTTGATGGCTCATTACCATGGTCTTGGTGCATTACAACTGGAATATTTGGATATGTTTCTGTAGCTGCAAGGATTAGATGACGTAAGAAAATTTCTCCTGCATAATTTCTTGCCCCTCTTGAAGCTTGAAGGATAACTGGACTATCAGTTTCATATGCTGCTTCCATGATTGCTTGAACTTGCTCAAGATTATTAACATTGAAAGCTGGAATACCGTAACCATTCTCAGCAGCGTGATCTAAAAGTAGTCTTAGTGGAACGAGGGCCATAATTAAAATAAGTTAGATGCTATACAAAGCACTTGTTTCCGCGAGTTTAGTACAAAGAGGGATCAAATGTCACGTAATTAGATATACAAAATCTATATTTTTATATTTAACCCGCTCTTCGAAGATTCTCTTATAGCTTCGCAAACTTTATGACTCGCAAGTCCCTCACATAATCCTGGAATGATAGGTGTTTGATTAAAAATACTTTCAGCCCATAAATTTTGAATTCTTAAAACTGGAGCTATTCTTCCATCAGTCCATGTTTTTTCAAAATTAAATCTTGAATCTGCAGTTAGATTTTGTATTTTATCTTCGTTGTTTGAATATTTCAAATTAAAACCATGTACATAATCTTTTTGGTTTTCGCTTTTAAGAACAAGTGAACCTTCGCTTCCATATATTTCTAAACTAAATCCTCTACCATTTTTAGAAATCGATGATAAAGATACCTGACATGGAAAAAGATTCGAGCTGTAGTTTGATATTTCTATATTGGCTAAACATAGATCTTCACTCGTAACATCATTTAAATCAGATGAATTAGGTAAAGGTCTTTTTTTTATTGATGTTGCTAACTTGCCAGACACGTTTATTGCTTCTCCAAAAAACCAATTCAACATATCGAATGCATGAGTACCTAAAGCTCCAATAACTCCTCCACCTTTTTCTTCCAATGAATACCAATTCCAAGATCTTTTGGGGTCGGATCTACTGCCCATTAACCAATCTAATTTGACTAAATATATATCTCCTAAGATATTTTCATCAATAAGTTTTTTTGTCTGAAGGAAAAGAGGTACCGCTCTATATTCAAAATCAACACATACTCTTAAATTATTAATCAAAGATATTCTCTGAAGCTCTTCAATTTCTGAGGAGGATATTGAAACGGGTTTTTCTAGGAGCAAATTTTTATTATTCTCAAGAGCTTGTTTTGCTAACTTAAATCTTGATTCAGGGGGAGTGGCAATAATAATTCCATCAATTTTTGGAGATTTAACTAAGTCTTCCCAATTATGAAAAAAATCTAAGCCCGTTTCTTTTTCTAATATCGATTTTTGCTTTTTCTCGTAATGATAAATAGCTACAGGAGTTAAATAATCAGATTCTTTTAAAGCTTCTAAATGAACTTTTTTCCCAAATCCTAGTCCAGCGACTGCTATTTTTAATTTTTTATTTTTAGAATTCATTATTACTAATTTATAAACTCTGAACAGCTATTTTCAATAACTACATCTATTAGTTCATCATTATTGGATGTTTGCCATTTTGAATTGAATTGGGGTATTCCATTTATAGAAGTATCTTTAAACTTTTTTTCATCGCAATTAATTCTCATTACATATAGTGATAACTCTCCATCATCATCAGAATTAGTTGGATTTTTGAAGAACTTTGTTAAGACACTTATTTCACCATTTGGAAGCGGCTTAATACTGCCTTTATCAAGCCATTCTTTCCCTTCATTATTCTCTTTTAATAGAATCCAGTCAACATTTCCTATTCCATAAGAATATGGCGCAAAATTTAAAATAAAAAATAAAAGGCTTAACGAAAAATAAAAAATATGTGAAATAACTCTCATTTTATATATTTGCTTTTGACAGTTCTTTTACACCATGAATTTTTAAAATTTTAGTCAGAGTATCCTTGAGATCTGTCCTTTTAACTATTACATCAACAAAACCATGCTCAAGCAGATATTCAGCTGTTTGAAAATTATCGGGTAATTTTTCTCTTAATGTTTGTTCTATAACCCTTCTTCCAGCAAATCCAATAAGAGCTTTAGGTTCCGCCAAAATTAAATCACCTAACATTGCAAAGCTTGCTGTTACCCCCCCAGTGGTTGGATGAGTTAATAAGGGCATATAAAGAAGATTTTTCTCTTTATGTTTTTTTAGTGCTCCAGATATTTTTGCCATTTGCATGAGACTTAACATGCCTTCTTGCATCCTTGCTCCACCTGATGCACAAACAATAAGAATTGGAAAATTTTCTAAAGTTGCTCTCTCAATTATCCTTGTAATTTTTTCACCAACTACTGAACCCATGGATCCTCCCATAAATCTAAAATCCATAACAGCTAATGCTAAAGGCATTGAATTTACAGAACAGATACCTGTTACGACTCCATCTCTTAAACCTGTACCTGCTTGACTTTCTTTAATTCGATCAGCATATGATCTTCTATCTTTAAAACCTAAAGGATCTGTAGGACTTAGTGAACTATCAAACTCTTCGAATGAATTTTTGTCAGCAATTATATTTATCCTTTCATCGCTATTAATCCTATTGTGGTGTCCACAATTACTACAAACATTGAAATTTGAAATTAGGTCTTTTCTATAGGCTACTTGCGAACATTCTGAACATTTAACCCACAAACCATCTCCCTCATCAGTATCTTGCGAAACTTTCCCAACAAATTGATCTTTACGCCTCGCGGCAAACCAGTCGATTAATGACACAACGTTTCCTGTTTTTTTCTATTTAAATCTAAATAAGGTACTTTTATCAAGAAACATATATAAAAATTTGAGATCCTCTAGATTAAAAACTCCTCATAAAAAAAATATAATGAACTGAGTTGATAATCGAGAATTAATTATTAATTATTATTTATTTTTTTCCTCAATCATTTTATGAATTATTGGAGTGAGAATTAGTTCCATTGCAAAACCCATTTTCCCTCCATTTACAACGATACTTGTTGGACTTGACATGAATGAATCGTTAATCATTCCTAGCAAGTATTGAAAATCTATCCCCCATTTCTCTCTTGCCCCTTTTCTGAAATGTATGATCACAAAACTCTCATCAGGAGTTGGGATGTTCCTACATATGAAAGGGTTAGAAGTGTCAATTGTTGGAATTCTTTGAAAATTAATATCGGTTTTGCTGAATTGTGGGCAAATGTGATTTATATAATCAGGCATTCTTCTCAATATAGTATCCACAATTGTTTCCGCTGAATAACCTCTTTCTGCATTATCTCTATGGATTTTTTGAATCCACTCTAAATTTGTTATCGGAACAACACCAACAAGTAAATCTGCATAAGATGCCACATTGTATCCATCACCTTCTACCCCGCCATGTAAACCTTCATAAAAAAGTACGTCTGTTCCCTCAGGAATATCTTCCCATGGAGTAAATTGCCCAGGTTCTAAGGATGTACCAAGTCTTGTATTATGTTCTTCTGCTTCTTCAAGACTATGTAGATAATATCTTTTCTTTCCTCCTCCAGTTTCACCATAGATTTTAAAAAGTTCTTCCAGCTTGTCAAAAAGATTAGCCTCTGGACCAAAATGAGAGAAATTCTCACCTTTTGAAAGAGCGTCTGCCATAGCTTTTTTCATAGGCATTCTTTCAAATCTGTGGTAACTATCACCTTCTACTACTGCGGGAACAATATCTTCTCTGGCAAAAATATGCTCAAAGGCTCTTTTTACTGTACTTGTTCCTGCTCCTGAAGATCCTGTTACAGCGACTACTGGATGACGTTTTGACATTTTTTAAAAACAATATCCCATGATTCTGACAGGTCATATGCCAACTTTATGTTTTACTTAAAAATATTTTTTTATTTATTAATTTTTTTTTAAATTTCATCCATTATTTTATCTCCTATTTCACTGCAAGATAAAGCTTCAGAAGACCCATCAGCTAAATCAGCTGTTCTAAATCCTTTTGATAAAACTTTATCAATGGCAGTTTCTAAATTTTCTGCAGCTTCTTCTTCATTTAATCCAATTTTTAACATCATGGAAGCAGATAATAGCATTGCTATAGGATTCGCTATGTTTTTACCAGCTATATCAGGAGCTGAACCATGAACAGGTTCAAAAACGCCTGGCCCATTATTGTTTAAAGAAGCAGATGGAAGCATACCAATAGAACCAGTTAACATTGCGGCTAAATCGCTTAAAATATCTCCAAATAAATTGCTAGTTAAAATCACATCAAATTGACCAGGATCTCTAATTAATTGCATTGCTGCATTATCAACGTACATATTGCTTAGAGATATATTTTTATCTTTTGAGGTGATATTTAAAACTGTATCTCTCCACAATTGACTAACCTCAAGAACGTTTGATTTATCAACAGAACATATTTTTTTATTTCTTTGGTTAGCAATTTTTATTGCTATTTCAGTTATTCTCTCTATTTCGGTCGAATCATAAACCATCGTATTGAAAGCTTTTGGGATTTTTGTATTTGTTATATGTCCTCTTGGTTTTCCAAAATAAATTCCTCCTATTAATTCTCTTACAACAATAAGATCTACATGCTCAACGATTTCTTTTTTTAATGTACTTGCTTCCAAGAGAGATTTTCTTATTTTGACAGGCCTTATATTTGCAAAAAGGTTTAGGGCAGATCTTAACTTTAATAAACCACTTTCTGGCCTTAATTCTCTTGCAAGAGAATCATATTTAATATCTCCAACACATGCTAAAAGTACTGCATCACATTTTTTGCATTGATCTAGTGTCTCATCTGGAGCAGGAGTACCATATTTTTCATATGCTATTCCTCCAAATAATTTTTCAATAATCTCAATATCGAAATTATGATTTTTTGAAAGCTTTTTTAAAACTTTTTTTGAAACTTCTGAAATCTCTGGTCCAATTCCGTCTCCTGACAATAAAACAATCTTATATTTCTTCATTTAAATTTTTGTTTAATAGAACAATAAATTATTGCTTGTCTAATTGTCTAAGTTTTTTTGCTAATTCTGGTAATTTTTTAAAAATACTTGAACTCCTTAGCCATGATTTATTTTCCATTGCAGGGAAACCACTAATTACCTTGCCATCTTCTATGTCACAATGGATTCCGCATTTTGAACTTGCAATGACATTATTACCAACTTTTACTCTATTATTGACTCCTACTTGCCCTGCCAAAATAACACCATCTCCAATATTAGCTCCTCCAGCGATACCAACTTGAGCTGCAAATGCACAATTCTTTCCAATTTTTACGCCATGACCTATTTGTATTAAATTATCCAACTTTGTTCCCTCATCAATAAAAGTAAATCCAACTGCGGGTCTATCAATACAACAATTAGTTCCAATTTCTACAAAACTCATTATTTTTACACCACCTTTTTGCGGCATCTTTATCCATTTGCCATTTTCAGGAATAAAACCAAATCCCTCTGATCCAATAACAGAATTTGAATTAATTACACAATTATTTTTTAGAGTGGTATTTTCGTAAATAACACAATTTGGATGAATTATATTATTATTTCCTATTCGAACATTGCCTAAAATTGATGATCCAGGAAGAATATGATTATTGTCTCCAATTACAGTATTTTCTCCAATATAGACATTAGGACCTATATGGCAATCTGCTCCAATTATTGCTGTTTTATCTATAACTGCTGAAGCATGAATTCCTGGTTTGAAATTGATAGTTTTATATAAACAATCCAATATTTCTGCAAATGCAATTCTTGGATTTTTAACGATTATGTTTGAAATATTGAGTTTTTTTAGGGCACTGACGATATCATCGTTGTTAGTAGTTATTATTGCTGATGCTTTAGTTTGATCTAATTTTTCTTTAAGAATATTATTTTCTTCTAAAAAAGATATTTGATGCTTAACTGCAGTATCTAATGAGGCAGCATCATCTATATTTAAATCTTCGAAAATATTGGCACTAATAAAATTTGAATTTCCTTTTTTTATTAGATCAACTAAATCACTTAAAAGCATTTTTCAGTTTTAATTTTTTTCTAAGAGAGAGCAAGAACATCTCTATGTACGACAATTATCGAGGAGTTGTTATTTTCTTTATTATTTAAGATACTTCTTAATTTGTCGCTACTTATTGATACTAAACCTTTTGCAACTTCTTTATCATTTGTATTTACGATTTTAACTGCCTGATTAATCGTAAAGTTTCCTTCTACATTCTTAACACCAACAGCTAAAAGTGAGGCACCTTTTTTTTTAATTGCAAAAGAAGCGCCATCATCTAAAGTAATTTTCCCTACTGTTTGAATTGCATGTGAAAGCCAACTTTTTTTGTTTCCAATAGGTTTTTCTACTGGATAAAATAAAGTTCCAATTTTATTATCATTAAATATTTTAATTAAGTTTTTTTCATTAGTTCCATCAACTAGTTGGACTTCGACTCCTCCTTTAGTTGCTATTTCTGCAGAAATTAATTTTGTAGAAATTCCTCCTGTTCCCCATTCATTATTTGAGTTTTGAATATTCTTATCTTTAATTTCCTTTAATTCACTATTATGAACTTCTTTAATAGGTTGCGCATCTTTATTATTACGTGGATCTTTTGAGTATAGATTTTCAATATCGGTTAGTAAAATTAGCTTGTTAGCATTTATAGCCAAGGCAACTAAAGCAGAGAGGGTATCATTATCTCCATATTTAAGCTCTTCATTTGCTACGGTATCATTTTCATTTACTATTGGAATAACATTCAAATCTATTAATCTTTTTAAAGTTTTAGAAGCGTTATTAAAGGATTCTCGTGAATTGAAATCAGCTTTAGTTATTAAAATTTGAGCAATATTAAGACCTAATTTATTAAATACTTTATCGTATAAGGACATTAAATTAACTTGACCTACTGCAGCAGTAGCTTGAAGGGTACTTAAATCATTTGGTCTTGTTTTGATATTTAACTTTTGGCAACCTAATCCAACGGCTCCACTAGTTACTAAAATTAACTTGTTCCCTTTTGAAAGAAAACTTGTAAAGGATCTAGAAAGGTTTTCAATAACTTCTTCTGTAGATTTATCCTCTGTTCCTCTTAAAATACTAGTACCAATTTTTATAACCCAAGTTTTCATTTTATAAAATGAGAAATTAATTTTTCTATTATCAAAGTTAAATTAAATTTTATAGGCAAGCCATCTCTATTTAATCGCTTAACTAATATTGTTTTTATATCACATCTATTCCCAACAATAATATCTGTAAAAATTCTGTCGCCAACAATGGCTATATTTTTTGGCTCTCTGCCAATTTCTTTGATAGCAGACAAAGTTACTTTTTTTCTTGGTTTTGATGCATTGTATTTATACCTTAAATTTAATTCTTTCGCTATTTTTGCGATTCTTTTTTTTGATGGATTATTACTTACAAGATATAAGGAGAAAAGTTTATTAGATTCTAGGATCCAATTTTTTACAGCTTTTGGGATCATATTAGATTTTCTATTTACTAGAGTCCCATCCACATCTAGCAATAAAGAATTAATTCCTTTTTTTTGCAATTCAGATTGAGAAATATTATATATTGGTAAGTCTGAATCCCAATTGACTTTTAGGATAGATCTCATTTATTTTAAGAACTACTTTTTTCAAGCTCAGTTTCAATCAAAGGTTGAATTCTATCGAACTCATCATCTTCAACTAATAAGGCACCTTTGTCTTTTAATTTACCTACAATAAAAAATGGATCTAGTGGTATATATAAACCATATTCTTGATCAAAAAGATTAAAGTTAACGAGCAATTCATAACTCTCACTATCATCATCGACGTAATCTTCTTCTAATTCATCGTAAATTGGTTCTTCAAGTTCACCTGATACTGTTAATGTAACTGCTGATCTGATAAGTCTTAAATCATGTTCTTGAAGAACTGCTTCAGCATTTTTTAGTATTTGTTCATTTTTATCTATTTTCTCTATTAATTCAGGTTCATCTTTTTCATTTATCTTAAAAAGACTTACGGGAGTATCAACTGGCGTTAATAAAGCATATTCTTGGCCTTCAACACTGACTAATTGTTCAAGATAACAAAATAGCTCGTTTCCATTTGAGTCATTTAATAAAAGAGTCTGTGCATCATGATTATCATTTGAATTGGCTTCTTTCATTTAAAAATTATCTATCCTTTTTAATACTAATATTTTATCTGACGTTTACCAGCTATTTCTTCTAATTCAGGACCCTCTTCGATCCATTGTTCAAGTATTATTTTTGCTGAAAAACTATCAATCAATCCTGATTTATCTTTTTTTATTCCAAATCTTTCTGAAGATTCCCAAGTTGAACTATGTTCGTTGACATAAGAGAATGGAAGCTTTAATTCATTTGAAAGTAATTGACCGTAATTTTTACAGTCAATAGCTTGAGTGGTCATTTGACCTTCCTCATCTAGAGGAATACCCACAATAAAACCAGTCAAATTTAATTCATTTATATAATTTCTAATGATTTTAATCTCTTGATTATTTTCAAATCGTTTTACTGCTGGAAGTATATTTGATGTTATGCAGAGGGGATCACAATAAGCTAATCCTATTCTTTTAGTGCCTATATCCAAACTCAAAATTGACTTGGGTTTGGGTTTGCAAAATTTCACTTTGTTTTTAATGGAAAAGGAGATGGATATGGATTACCTTGAGGATTTAATTTTTCAAAGATTGATTCCAAAGATTGATTTATTATGTTTACTTGTTTGGCTTCATTCTTAATTATTGTGTTCCTAATAAGAATTATTTCTTGATTTTTTTCTTTGATATTACACTCTTCGAGAAAAACATTTAATTGAGAATTTTCTTTATAGGTTTTTAAGTATGAATCAGGTGATTTTTCAAAAAATCTTTTTACAAATTCTTTTAAAATAGAATTGAATCTATTATCCCAATATCTACTTATTGTTAAAGTATAAATGTTCTCATTTTGATAATTAATATCTTTTAAAATTGTACATAAAACTGAATTTTCATGTATTAAGGCACCACTCTTAGAATTATTTCTTTTAAGAATGTCGTCTTGATCAAAATCTAAAATATTTCTTATTAAGGGAGATTGATTTGATCTTATGAAATTAACTATTTTTAATATATTTTGTTTATTAATGTTTTGGAATTCATTAATTAATGTATAAGCATTGGTATTTTGATTTGTAGGTTTATTTAGATCAGAACCATCCCAAAGGATTATCTCTCCTAACGGTTGAAAGCCTAATTCTCTTGAGTTTGATATGAGGTCAACATTATTTATATCTGAATTAATAATCCAACTTGAAGTTTTGATTTCTTTTATAGAGATAGATTTTTTTATTAATCCTAAAGTTAATTGTTTATCTGTTAAAGAACACTTGCTATTAATCAACTTGGGATTAGATATTTTTAAGCAAGTCTCTTTTTTGTTTAAAGGAAAAATATTCAAATAACCAATAATTTCATTTCCATGAATAGCAATTATGCATTTATTTTTATTTTTCTTAAGATTATTTAGAAATATTTTTAAGTCATCAAAGGTATTTATAATAGCCATCTTTAAAAACCAATTATTCAATTCCTTATTTTTAATATCTATTAAAAGGTTAATGTGCCGTATATGGAGTTCTTCAAAAGTTACTTCCATTCCTTTTTTAGATTGAAAAGAATAAGAGGTATCTTTTTTCATTTACTTTTTTTCTCTTATTAATACTATAGGGGTTTTTTCATCTCCATTGCCAGCTGGATTAGATATTAAAGTTCTTTTGAGTATTTTATTTACTGTTTTATTTGAACTAGCTAAAACTTTCACACCTCCAAGATCATTAACATCGACAACAGCAACATCTATATTTAAATAGTTCGAGAGCTCCATACAAAATAAATCCGCATTGAGAGGACCCATAACTATACTCTTGTCGTAAGGTGTAACTGTGCCGCTTATATCATCAATGAGGGATGATTCTGAACCAGTTAACCTATAAAACATACCTTTAATCCCAACTAATTTGAAGAGAAATCCAACAAATAGTGCAAAGGTTATTCTTGTGACTCCGATTCTATTTATTAATAATTGCATGCCGCAAGCTGTTGCGAGACTGCTTGTAGGGTGAAAAAAATAACATAAAGCTTTTGAAAATAAACTATATTCTAAATTTTGAGGGGAAATATATCTATTTTGCATAATCGCTAGCGGACTCTCTCCGATAGTTAAAATATCATTTTTTTCTACTATTCCTTTGCAGTATTCAATCACAGTATTTACTGGGTCATCAAAGCAACCAAGTAAATCAGTTTTCATAGCAAGAGCTTTATATTTATTATTTATTGGAATTTCAAAAACTTCTTTCGGCCTTTGTTTTTGACCATCTAAATTAATTAAGAAACAATCCTTATTATTTGAAATACCAAAATGTCCATAGTTTTCCCAATATATTTTTAACCATAGATATTTTATTTTTTTTCTAAAATTATCATTGCTAAATTTATATTTGATTCTTACAAAAAATTCTGAATTTGACTTGATAATTGTTGTTGGCCAGTAATTATTTAAATTCTTAAATTTATTATTTTCATATATATAAATATCTTCTTGATAATTAAAATTTTGGCAATATTCGTTACCTTTACTTTTAAAAAAATCTAATTCAAAATTGATATTAGAAACCATCGTCTCTTTGGTTTTACTTTTATTACTTATTTTTAAATCAATAATTAATTCGTTTAAACCATCCTTTTTTTTGATTTTGTAATTTATAGGTACCAGATTTAACATTGATTTGGGTGATTTTTTAATATATAAATCTGAAAGAATTAAAAAAATCAAAAGAACTAAGAGGATATTTATTAATATCATTTTTTTTTAATTAATTTTTGTTTTTATCTTTTTTTTCAGAAATGATACTGTTGTATTCATTAAAACTTTCTACAGAAAATGTAGTATTTTCTATATCAATTCCCTTTAGTTCTCCTATAACTTTGTTTAATTCATCGATATTAATCATTCCATTTTTATCATATTTAACTTCACCATCACTATTTAAAATAATTGTTTGTGGAATTAATCCGTTCCAATAATAATTAGGTTCATTTCTAAGATCAGACTTTTCTTTATTCTGTAATTCATCAGTAGTTAGAGCAATGATATCTATATTATTTCTCCATATTAAATCTAAACCAGATATTATCGGAGCCATAGCTTTACTATCTGAGCTATCGTCAAGATAAAAAAATAAAACTGCGACTCTTTTGTTTTTTAATGATTCCTGAAGAGTTGTGTTGGGAGGAACTATAGCCCCATTTCCTGCGTATATGGGGAAAATGTTGCCATCGTAACTATTAGAATCTCTAGAGGCATTTGCTTTGTATGGACTTAAGAAAATTAATGCTATTAGGACCCATTGAATTATTTTCATTAAAAATTAAAAACTTACTTTGAACTTGATCTTCCTAATCCTTGAAGGATTCCTTTCCCAACTAAACCGATAGCTTTGCCAACAACCTTTGTAAGGAAAGTTACGAAAAGATTACCGATATATTTTACAGCAACTTCTAACTGAGGTGCTACGGCATCTCTTATCTCAACTAACAATGTAACTTGTTTTTGTAGCCATTCCAGATTCTCTAATTCTTTCTCCCTATTTTCATTTTTGAAGTATCGGGTAAATTTTTTATCGATAATATCAATATATTCTCTTTTACTCTCATACAAGTAGATAGGCATATAAATATAGTCATGCCAACGATTGTAGTTATTAATATTATTTCTAAATCTTTCAAAATTTCTTGTTGATTGTAATTCTGGATTTATAAGTACAGTTCTTAATTCAGGCCAAGAAGAACAAATATTAAAGATTTCAGAAGCCAATAAATTACAGTTCCTTATTGTCCAATTAGAAATGATATTTTCAAGGATCAAGAACGATTCTGTTTCAAATAGAGGGAGTAATTTTCCATCATAGTCAAGAGCTTCATTTTTAATAATTGGCTCAATAAACATTATGGATTCATGTGATTCTCTATCTATCTCTTCGCAGCTTACTTCACTATAAATAAAATCATTTATTGAAATAGATTCGCTTCCTTTTTTTAATCGAAAATAGCTGTCTGTGATATTTGAAATTGTATTAACTTTAAGTTCTTTTATAAGAGAATTTAAATCATCTCTAAAATCTTTCTCCTTATAGTTTTCCTTGATATTTTTTACTAAATTATCTAACTCATCTAACATTTTGCAAATTAGTCGTGAAATGAATTCTTTTTTTATCCCAGAGAGAATTATTGATGAATTATTGAATTCAACCTGTAAGTTAGTTGAGCTATACCTTTCTTTTAGTCTATCTAAAATTAAATTCCATATTTCAGTAGTGTTTTTATCTTTAATGAATACAGTGTTCTTATTTTCAAGATTAATTTTATTTTCAGTGTAAACTGCCTCTGTATAAAGTTCTAGTGAATTACCCCATAAAAAAATTAGAAAAGATTTTGCGGTTATAAGTTCTCTTAATCTTCCTTTTAAAATGAATTTATAAAATTCTGGTGTTGAATCAGAGTTGACATATTTGAATATATGATTAATTTCAGAATCTATTTGTTTAAGACCTGAAGTTAGAATTTTTTGACTAAAGGTGAGAGGCTTATTTTTGTTTAATTGAACTCGGGAATTATTTTCAATATCAAATACCCTTCCTCCATTTAAAATGGTATCAATAGATTCAAGAACTTTTTCTGCACTGGGATTTAAAAGAAAACCTTCAGCATTTAACGATGGAGTGGTATTTGCTTCATAAACAAGTTCGCCAGAGAGAATTATAAGAAACTTTGACTCATCATATCTTTCTCTTATTTTTAATAATTCTAACCTTATAAGATCTTCTGATTGGAAATTAAGAACATTCCATATAACTAAATCCGGAGTTTTATCACCTGTTCCATTATTAAAATTAATGTCTAAATTTTGGTCTAGTGATGTTAACTTAAGCGATAAAGATTCTGCTATTAAGCTTGGAGCAATGATCAATATCGATTTTTTTGAAATTAATTCCAAGACTAGATTTCTTATCTCTTATACAAAATTAACTAACAATTACTGCAAACACCAGCCTTAAATCAATTTTTATACTCTTTTAAGCGTAGTAATTTCTGTTTAAATCAAAGTCATTTAATCTCTCTGATGACAATACATTATTCGCTTCGTTTACCGTGAATTTATTTTCATATAGAGCTTTACCTACAATTACTCCAAAGAGTCCAGAGTTTTCAAATTTTACTAACGATAATAAATCAGAAATTGAACCTACACCTCCTGAGGCTATTACTGGAATATCTGTAATTTCAAGTATGCTTTTTATGAATTCTTCATTCGTCCCTTCTAATGTCCCATCTGTATTTATATCTGTAACAATAAAACTAGCAATTTTAAATGAAGAAAACTCCTTTACTAGATCTGTGGCCAAAATATTAGATTGCTCAAGCCACCCCCTTGTACTAACTTTTCCATCTTTTGCATCTATCCCAACAATTATCCTTCCAGGAAATTTATTTGATAAGTCTTTAACTAGTTCTTTATTTTCTATCGCAGAGGTTCCCATGATAACTTTATTAATACCATAAGAAAATAGTTGTTCTATCCTTTCTTGAGACCTTATCCCTCCACCTATTTGAATAGGTATGTTAACTGTTTTTGCAATCTTTTTTATTGATTTATCGTTTGTTGGGGATCCAGTTTTTGCAGCATCTAAATCAACTATGTGTATATATTTTGCCCCTTCGCTTTCCCAAAATTTAGCTTGCTCATGAGGCTCTTTGGTGAAGTCTTTTCTTTTATTAAAGTCGCCTTTAAAAAGCCTTACACACTTACCATTCATTAAATCAATTGCTGGTATTAGGTCCATAGAATCATCCTTTTCATTAATAACTTATTAGTAGTACTATTCAATATGTAATTCTATTTAAGATTACTACTTCAATTAAATATTTTTTGAATATGAAAATTCTTGTAATGGGCGGCACTAGATTTGTTGGCAAGTCTTTGGTTGGAAAGTTATTAAGTAAAAATTATGATATTGATATTTTCACGAGAGGCAATAAAAGTAATCCTGAAAAAACAAATTTAATTAAGGGTGATAGAAATAATTCAGAAGATATCCTCAGACTAAGAAATAAAAAGTATGACGTTGTTTATGATATTTCTGGTCGAGAGTTAGAACAAACCAAACTTCTTATAGAAAATTTAGATAACTCTTTCCAGAGATATATATATGTCAGCTCTGCAGGTGTTTATAAAGATAATTGTGAACTACCCTTATCCGAAGTTGATCCAATTGATCCAGAAAGTAGGCATAAAGGAAAGTTTGAGACAGAAAATTGGTTAAAAAACCAAAAAATTCCTTTTACAAGTTTTAGACCAACTTATATTTATGGACCAGGAAATTATAATAAAATTGAAAATTGGTTTTTTGAAAGATTATTTACTAAAAAATCTATACCAATCCCTGGGGACGGTTCTTTAATTACTCAGCTAGGCCATGTTTCGGATCTAACTGATGTAATGATTAGGTGCATAAATTTTGAAAATTCCAAAAATAATATTTACAATTGTTCAGGTGAAAAAGGAGTTACAATCAAGGGTTTAATTTATTTCTGTGCGAATGTTCTTGGATTAAACCAAAATGAGATTTCCTTAAGAACATTTGATTATCAAAAATTAGATCCTAAGTCTCGAAAGGGATTTCCAATTAGATTAAATCATTATCAGACTGATATCTCTAAGATAAAACGTGATTTAGAGTGGGAGCCAACTTTTGATTTACTTAATGGTCTAAAGGATAGTTTTGTGAATGATTTTAATAATAAAAAGAGTGAGGAGTTTGATGAAAATTCAGATAATATTCTTTTTAATTCTTAAATAGCCTAATAAAGTCACAAAAGTCAGGATGAATCCTAACCAATAAAAAATTAAAGCTAAATTATTCAAAAAGCTAATTTTTAATGGTGTAAAGAAGGTAATTACTGAAATAAAAAAGAAAAATGTTTTATATTTTCCCAACATTGATGCTGGTAAACCGTCTTTTGTAGAGTTCCTTAGACTAGAGATAATTAATTCTCTAAATAAAATTAATGACAATGACCAGAAGGGTATAAGATTATTTTTACAAAGGAAGGTCAAAGGAATTAAATAAAATACTTTGTCGCTTAAGGGATCAAGGATAGCTCCTAATCTGGTTTTAAGATTAAATTTCCTTGCTATTAACCCATCAAAATAATCAGTTAAGCCTCCAATAATAATTAATATAAAGACATGAAAAGGTCTGTTACTTTCTAAAAAAAGTATTAATGGAAATACAAGGAAAATTCGAGATATCGATAATAAATTGGGAATATTCAATGCCAATTTTTTAAGATTTTTTCTTAATAACAAATTAGTTTTTGTATATAAAAAATATATTACACTCTCAACAAGCTTAAATTTTTAGTAAAAATATTGAATGGTTTTTGATGCTAGATTCTAAAATTTAATTTAAACCTGAATCCTAAAGATTATAAACTCAACTTCTCTTTATGAATGATGATGTTTTATATTACAAAATTATTCCTTATATCTAATGCAGCCTCATAGCCTAAAGCTATCTCCAGAATCTGATTTGATAAATTCAATTAAAAAATGTTCTTTATCGAATAATTTATACGGGTATGTTTCTGGAGTGGTTGGTAATCTTAGAACAGTTTGTATTCAATGCCCAGGTAATCAAGAGATAAATAAATTTGAAGGAAATCTAGAGATAGTTTCTTTAAACGGACATTTTAATAAAGGGGATGTTCATTTACATTTGAGTTTTGCAGATGAGGGATGTAATGTATTTGGCGGGCATCTTGAGGAGGGATGTATTGTAAAAAAAGGTACTGATATATTATTACTTTCTTTTGAACAGAAAATTATTAATATCTCAAATCAGGATTTAATCACTAATGAATCGCGAGTAAAAGCATATATTTTAAAGGATTGTCCTTGGTCTAAAAGAGCAATTAGGTTGCTTAATTCTTTATCTATCCCTCATGAAGTCACTCTAATAGACAATGATGATAGCTTTCAAAAAATAATGGCTCAAAGTAGCTATAATACTTTCCCTCAAATATTTTTGGATAATAAATTTTTTGGAGGATATGATGAACTTTCAGAACAAGCAAAATTGGATAACTTAATTTCATTTAAGTAAGTTAAATTTCTTAACTATCACGATTTGTAAGCTTTTCAGCAACTAATTCGTCCTCTAACTGCTTTATTAATCTTGATACAAGACTTTGAAATTCTGGTTGACAGCCTTTAAAGGCAGCTTTATGTCTTATTGGCTCATTTCTAGTTCTTAAATCAGTAAGCATTAATTGTAATGCGTCAATTTTGGGATTTATTTTCATAGTTTTAATTTATATATTTACATCTTTTAAATCATTTGCATAGCTTTTTTAAAAGATATTTTTTTATTATTATTCGAACTTGTAACTTCTATTAATTTATTCATGGATTCTTTGTTTTTTAAGGAATCTATACAACATTGCGCAACTAATCTTCTTGGAATTGATCCATTAAATTGAGTATCCTCCTTTGAATAATTTATATTTTCTGATTTAATATCTTCATTTTCCTTTAATCCTCCAGGTCTAATAATAGTCCATTCGAAATTTGAATTTCGTAGAAAGTTTTCACCTAATTTCTTCCAAATAAGAATTAAACCAAATAAGTTTAATGGGTGAAATAATTTACCAGTACAAAGGGAACTAACTAAAATAACTCTTTTAATACCAACTCTTTTGCAACTCTCTAATTGCCTGTACACACCTAATGCATCAACCTTTGCAGGACCAGTTAAATCTAATGATGCTCTTGCTCCAGTCGCAATTATCAAAGCATCAATATCTTTAAAAGCTTTATCAAGTTCTCCTTTTTTGTCTAATGAAACCCTAATTGTTTCTAAACTCTCTAGTCCTGCTGTTACTTTTGAATTCTTTCTGATGATTTGCCTTACTTTATACCCTTTTTTAACTGCTTCTTCGCAAATTCTATAACCTGTTTTCCCCGAGGCACCTGTAATTGCTATTTTCATGATTAAAAAACTAATTTAAATATTATATAAATTTCTTAAGGCTTTTTACATATAAATTTCTTTTTTCTTTTGGGATAAAGAGTTCGACATAAATAACATTTTGTTCCATCACAGCCTCTTGCTGTACAGTATTCTCTGCCATAAAAGATTATTTGCAAATGTAAGGTATTCCAATCATTAACAGGAAATATTTTTTTAAGGTCTTTTTCTGTTTGAACTACGCTATTGCCATTTGATAGGCCCCATCTTTGTGCCAACCTGTGTATGTGAGTATCAACTGGGAATGAGGGTATTTTAAACACTTGAGACATTACAACTGATGCTGTTTTATGACCTACCCCTGGAAGAGATTCAAGCTTCTCAAAAGAATCTGGGACCTTACCATTATGCTTCTCAATCAATAATTTAGATAAGTTATAGATGTTCTTTGATTTTTGATTAGATAGACCTAAAAATTTTATGTATTCGTAAATGCCATTAATACCAAGCTGCATCATCTTTTCTGGATTATCTGCAACTTTAAATAGGCTTTTTGTTAATTCATTAACTTTTTTATCTGTTGATTGAGCACTTAAAACTACGGCGACTAGAAGAGTATATGCATTTGTATGATCAAGGGGTATTGGAGGCGACGGATATAGCTTTTTGAGTTCCTTGTGTATTATTTCTGCTCTTTCAGACTTTCTCATTAAATTTGAAAATTAAATGGTGTATAAAATTATACAAGGGATATTTTAGGTGAATATTTTCTGCTAACTTAAAATATTTAAATAAGAAAATCTTAGTGAAAAATGATGCGTTAATAATTGATGATTTGCATCATAAATATGATAATCGAGAATGTTCAAATTGGATATTAAACGAAATTAACCTGAAAATTGAAAATGGTCAATTGTTAGGGTTGCTTGGTCCTTCTGGTTGCGGAAAAACTACTCTTTTAAGATTAATCGCGGGATTCGAATATCCTTCTAGAGGGAGGATTTCTCTTAATGATAAGGAAATTTCAAGTAGGAAAAAAATTCTTAGTCCTGAGAAAAGAAATATTGGTATGGTTTTTCAAGACTATGCACTTTTCCCTCACTTAACTGTTTTGGAAAATGTGATTTTTGGTTTGAAAAATAAAAAAGACAGATCTAGAGTTGATTATTTATTAAATGTTGTTGGTCTTGATAGTTTTGTTGGAAGATACCCACATGAACTTTCTGGAGGCCAAAAACAAAGACTCGCAATTGCCAGAGCACTCGCTCCAGGTGCAAATTTTATTTTATTAGATGAACCTTTTTGTAGTCTTGATATGCATGTCAAACTAAAATTGAGAAGTGAACTCCCTAATATACTAAAAGGTTGTAATGCAAGCGGATTGATGGTTACTCACGATCCGGAAGAAGCGATGTCAATTTGCGACAAAGTTGCCGTTATGAATAATGGGAAAATACATCAAGTTGATACACCAATTAATCTTCTAAATAATCCCAAGACCATATTTGTTAGTAGTTTTATTTTGGGCAATAATATTATTAATCTCACAAAAAATGGTAATTCATATATTTCTTGTTTAGGTGAAATATATTGTTCAGAGTATTTGAATAATAAAAGTATCAAAAGTATGTCAATTTCGCCTAAATTTATTGCAATTAAAAGATCAGAATCTGGTGATGCGGTTGTTATCTCTAAAGAATTTCTTGGAGAATTTCTTATATATAAAGTATCTATTAATGGAAACATATTAAGAGTTAGAACTGATATTAATAATCTTCTAAATAATGGTGATAAATGTTTTCTTTATATTAATAAAAATAGTTATTATTTTTTATATCCTGGAGCATATAAGGAATATATATAGACTTTTTTTATAGGCAATTACACTTGCCTCCCTTCCAATTAGAGCATTTTTTCTTTTTACATTTCTTTTTTTTACTTTTATATATTTTTTTTGTTAATAGCAGTTCAGGAAAACTGTACTCTAAGTTCATTTATAGTATTGCGAGTGATTTTCATTATCATATTATTTAATTTAATTTAAAGGATTTATTAATTTCTAATTTATACAAAATGTTGTATTATTTATATAGATACTTAGTTGAAAATGAATGAAGATAATTTAAAAACAAAGAAATTAATTAATTTTGGTCCATCTGGAAGAGCTGTTGCTCAACCGATAGACAATAGTTTATTGGATAACATTTTTGAACATCTAACAATGGAAAGATACGCCAATGTTCAATATTTTTCTATGTATCTATGGTTTCAAGAACGTGATTTAAATGGATTTGCCTCTCATTTTCTAAGTGAATCACAAGGTGAAATGGATCATGCTCAGAAATTTGCAGATTACTTAATCGCAAGAGGACAAAGCGTAAAATTAGAGGAAATTCCTGCACCAGTTCAAAAATGGGATTCTATAGAGGATCTGATATCTTATTCTTTTAACATGGAGGCTGATTTAACTTCATCTCTACAACAACTTTATTCCATATCAGAAAGAATTTCAGATACAAGAACTAACGTATTTTTAGATCCGATTATAGAGGCTCAAACGCAATCAGAGGATGAATTTGCGAACATACTGGGTAAGGTAAAGTTTGCTTCTAATCAACCTTCTGCAATCTTATTGATTGATAGTGATTTAAAGAAAAAATAAATTACTTTCAAATTTATTTTCATTTAATATCCTTTTGGTTATTTCAAAAAGTAAATTCGAAAAGTTAATTTTCTCATTATTTTTATTTAAGAGTTCAGCTATTTTATGAATCTCATTAACTCTTTTAAAAATATTTCTGTTTTCAGAAAATAATCTACCCTTCAAGGCTATATTTTCTGTTGATTTGTAGGATTGCTTGATATTTCTGAGTCTATTCGATAAAACATCAACTTCCATTAACAAGTTGTTAGTAAGTGATTGTGATTCCTTCATATTTTTATAGCGGCGATGTTTCAATAAAAGAAGGAGCAACACTAACTGTTTCGGTTCCAATAGGAGCTATTAATAACTCAGATGTTCTTAATTTAGAAATTAATCTTGTTGATGTTACTCGTGTAGAACCGATTAATTCACCAATCCTTTCATGAGTTAACCTAAAAGGTAACTCACACCATTGACCACATCTTCTACCTAGACGATTTACCAGTATTGAAAACAATGCTTGTAATCGCTGTTCTGCATTTCCTAAGTGCCTAATCCTAAGGAGTTGCAAAGTCCATTCATTTACTGCATCGAAACCAGTATTCTCATCAATATTTACATTGCTGTGAAAAGACAAATCTGTTAGTGCTTCTACACAGACACCTTCGCTACATAAAAGGTCGGTTCTTAATTGATCTCCTGATTGTAAAAATGCGAGTGTCATTCCTTCAGTTTCTTCACATGGACAATAAACTCTTGCAATTCCACTTTCAACTTCAAGGCATGTCCCTTTTGGTCTTGATGAAGGATCTATTAAAACGGATTGCCCAGTTATTATCCTTACTGATTTTGTTGGAGATTCTCCATAACTATGGAAATTCATTTAAATATGATAATGAGAATTATTATCAATTATGCACTAAAAAATTACTTATTGCAATAGATTCTCATTATCATCACATTTATGATGTTTTTCTTTACAAAGTATTTATGAATATAATTTAGGAAGAATCTCTAAATAATTTATCTTTAATGAGCGTAAATAGAGTTTGCTTTAATTGTGGTAGTTCTTCATTCGTCTCAGACCGATCTTTAGGAGGTAAGATTGTCTGCTCTAAATGTGGATCTTCTTCATTTAAAAATAAATCCTCTTCATTTTTAAAAAATAAAAAATTAGTATTTCTTGCTATTGCGATAGCTATCTTTATAATTGTTATTTAGATAATCTGTTTATATTCCAAATTCCATTATTATTAATTACCTCTACTTGAATACCAAATAACTTATAAAAATTTTCACTATTCATAACCTTATTTTGATCTCCATCAGCGATTATTTTGCCATCTTTAAGCATTATGACCCGGTCATAAATTTTTGTAATCGTTGAAATATCATGAGTGACGCATAAAATTTTCGTATCTAATTTTGATAATTCATTAACCTTATCAATTACAAAAAACTTAGATTTATAATCTAAATTTGCAATTGGTTCATCTAGGATTAAAATTTCCGGTTTTTTGATTAATGCCCTTGCAATAAGAGAAATTTGTTTTTCTCCATCAGATAAATAGGAAAAATTCTTTTTAGATAAATTAGAAATATTCATTTTCTTCATGATTTTCTCCACCTTATAAGAATCTTTTTTTGATTTTTTTTGTACGTAACAATATTTTCCATATAGTCCACTTAAAATTAAATCAAAAACTTGTAAATTTGGATTTATTCTATTTTTTATATCACTATTTACGGTACTTATTTTATTTCTTAGTTCCCATAAATTTACAAGTTCTTTGTCAAATATCTTTAGTTTCGATTCATTAGCTACTACTGGGTATAAGTTTCTATTAATTATTTCAATTAAAGATGATTTACCTGAACCATTTGGTCCAACTAATATCACATTTTCTGAATAAGATATTTTTAAATTTAAATCTTTAATTACTCTAAAGCCATTTTTATAACAATTTATATTTTTTGCGTCAAACCAAAATTTATTAAACACTAAAATTTATTACTCCAAAATATAATCAATTGAATCGAGCTTAAAACAAATATAAAAAGATAAAGCCAATTCAACCATGTAGGTCTATCTACTTTCTTCACGGATTATATTATTAACATAAAAAATATAAGCGGAGCAACAAACCTTACAAATGTTTTTCTAATAATATCAATATTATTTGCAATTTCTAACTTCTTTATCTCAGGAGGATATTTCAATATAACTTTGTCGTATACATCAAAATTTTGGGTTTTGTTAGTATTTTTCCATGGTTCATCTTTATCTTCAGACTTCTTATACCACTTCCAAAAATAATTTATTATCCTATCCTCTCCCAATAATTTTATTTCATCTTTACTTATAAATCCCATATCGTGATTATATGTTTGTGTTTTTAAAATCATATAATCCTCATCGAATATCTTATAAAAAATCTTTCTTTGAGTCTCTTTAAATAATAAGAGATTATTAAGCAGTTTATTTTGTAGAAATTTCCTGTAGTGTCTTACTATTACTCTTGCTTTATTATTTCCTAAAGGGATATGATCTAAAACTTGTAAATATCTTGATGAGGAAGGTTCGCCTTTGTAAATTAATATCCTTCCAGGAGGTATGTACTTTATCCGAATAAATTCTTTTGTAGGGTCATTCTTGTAATAATAAATACTTTCAATGTATGAGGGATTAACATTAATTTTCTGGTTAAAACTAACTAATACGTTTTTATTCACATCTTTATCTGGGATTGTATTGCCATGGACCCAAAAGATATGAAGGATATCTAGGTGATTTTCAATAATCCTTGACCAATCACATTTGAAGTCGACTAAAACCTCCTCAAAGACATAATCCTTATGTGAAAAACCATTAGCATATAATTCGTAGTTACTTATAGGTTTATCTTCACTTATGTTATTTAAATCAGTCTCAGAATCTTTAGAAAAATGTACAAAAATATATCCATTTTTTTCTGAAGTTTTGTATTGAGATAAATGAATCCTTTTGGCGTATTTATCGTAGTTATTATCAACTATATGGCGACATGTTATTCTGTCAAGATTTTGGCAACTTCCTCCAGATGAAAACTTAGCTCCATGATATGGGCAGGTTATTACTCCATCTGATAATGTCCCTCCAAAAAAGGAGGCCCCTCTATGTGGACAAATATTTTTAATGCACCTAACGTTTTTATTTTCGTCTCTATAAAGAACGAGAGGCTCATCATAGAGTGAAAAATAGTGTAGCTTATTTTTTTTTAGTTCTTTAGAGGGACAAATTGCATACCAACCAAATAAACCTATATTTAAATCTTTTTGAGTTTCTCTAATATCAAACGAGTCAATTTTAACTACCGTCCCTTTTTTAAATGGCTTAAGAACGGTATTAAAGTCTTTTGATTTAAAAAAATTAATTTGTCTGTTTTCCATAAATTAATTTCTTTTTTTAAATGACTGTTTATCTTTCGGAACTATAACCCAAGTAAATAATCAATTTCTTATAAAAAGAAAATTCTCTATTATTTGTAGCAATAATTATGTAGTTATCGAAAAATATTGAGTTTCGATAGTATCTATGTATCTTTATTTCATGTTTTTTGTATCTTTTGTGATTCTTTCAAATTTTTTATGTAAACAATAGCATCATCAATATTTTTGTGGAAATTACATTGACCCAAGTAACAACCTATAAATCTTAAAAATTTTCTCTTGCCACCACTAATTTCATATCTATGTATTGTTCCGCCATCTATAGGAGCATAAATAAGTTCTGGTAGTGCCATATTAATTTTGTATTTAATTCTTAATTAAACAATAATTCATGTTTAAATACATTTCCATAGCTCAATCATTATATTTAATAATTAATTTACTTATTTTTATATAATTATTTATTGAATACTCATGTATTATTTGTTATCTATTAATTATTGATATGGATTTTTTAGTATGCCAAAAGCATTTAGGCGTTTATTAAAAAAATTACCAAAAAAAATTCAAACTATAAAATACTCATTTAGAGAGTTTTTATCATCCAAAATATGAAATAGCTGTTCTGGTTAAAAATTTTTAATTTCTATAAATTTTAATAAAACATAGCGGCAGAGTTAAATTTTAAACTATATTAAATTTGCAATTTTTGAAATATTATGATCAATAGGGGTTTGGCGATCTTCACTTTAATTTTGCTTTTTCTATTTAGTAGTCCAGTTTACTCATTAGATACTTCTTCAAAAACTCTTGAAAAGTATACTAAAAAGATTTCTGGCAAGTTTACTAGAACTTACTGCAACACTACCAACTTCGGTATTTCTTATGAAGGAGCTTTGGCATTTGCTATTGGAGAAACTAATAAAGAATTTAAAAATAATAAACTCAATAACTCGATAGATTATTCTCTACTAAAAAATTCAATAGTTAATGATTTAGAAAATAATTGCCAGGTTTATGATTTCGATATTAGTAATTTAGAAAATTTGAAGTTTAACTAAAAAATCTATATTGTATGAATCTTATTTTTTACCTATCCAATCATTTGGTTTCTCCATCATCCATTCAAAAACTCCCTTGGCATCAAGGTTTTTAGAAGCATAAACAAATAAAATTGGAAATATTAAAATTACTGCGCCAATAACTACTAACTCTATTTTACTAATCCCCATTTCAGTAATTGTTAAAGCAAAATAATCAATCATTATATTTATTGAATTAGAATTTATTTCTACATAATTTATGAAAAAATTTGTATCTATTCACTTTTTTATAAAATATCTTAATTATTTATAGCGAAGGATATTTGTATAAAGTACCTATTTTGTTGATGAAGAAATTTTAATAATTTAAATATTAGGCTTGTGTTTGATGGTTATGAATCATGAAATTATTATTTTTACACCTATTTTTGCATTATTTATTGGATTTATAGTATTGAGAATATTAAAAAAAAGAAAGAGATCAGCTAAAAGTATTTACAAATTAATAGATGATTTGGAAAAAAAATACATATATTGATTTCTTTTTTAAGAAAAAAGATTAATCAAATTCTATTCCAACTTCTTCTTTTAAATTTCTTTCCAAATCTGGAAGATGTGGTTCAACCCAATGATCTTTGTTATCAATTCCTGCTGCATTTACATAATTCATAATATGTTGATCCACTTGCTTGTAAAGATCATGTAAATTTAAATCCATGCGAATATCATGTGCAATTTCAGAGACTTGTTTTTCTGTTAGACAATGATCTGGATGAAGTAAATCACAACATGGGATTCTCTTCTCGATCAATTCATTAAGATTGATTTTTATTTCGTAGTCTTGATGTACAGTCATTGAATTTATAACTTATTACTATCATTCTAATTATGTTTAGGTTTTTGTATATCTTTAGTCAAGAAACGAAGTTCTTTAATGCATATACGGTAATTTTAAATAAATAGATCTTCCAAATCTTTATACAAATCATCATTTTCTTTTTGGTTTTCTATAAACTCATGGTGATCTAGTGAAAGTTCTTTTTTTGAAGTATAGAAAAGATATCCAAGGGCTCCTAAGAGTAATGTTGTTGGTAAAATCATTAGCATTTAATTGACTTATAATGAATATAGTGCAACACTTATTACAGTCAAGTGCTGAACTTTAATTCATTTTTAAATGCCTACTAAGAAAAAAAGAGTTGGTTTTATTCCTAGAGAAGATGTTATGAGAATAATTGAAAAGTTGAGCACAGAGAACAATTTAAGTAATTCAAAAATAATAAGTATTTTGGTAGAAGAAGCACTTTCTATAAGAGGTATATTTAATAAAAAAAATGGTAAAGTAATTCATTCATATCAATCAAATAATGATAATTCAAAAAATTCATTTGATAATTCTGATGACGTTAGAGATAATGCAAAACTCTCAATTGATAATAACTTAGGAAATCATTTTATTTCTAGTAAATCAACCCATTTAAATGAAGAAAATCAGGAGGCTTTTGACTTGCAAACTTATAAAAAGTTTTTATCATTCCTAAAATTTCAAGAAATGATGGATAAATATAACACTTAATAAGGTGTTGCTAAGTGATGCACTGTGCGATAAATTTAATATGCATATATAGGAGATTCGCGTATTAAGATTATTTTTCATCATTTCAAAAACCTAAATCTAATTAATCTATAAAATATTTATTCATATGAATTCATCTCTCCCAGGTTTATCTGTAAATCTCCTCCCTCCAGATAAGTTATATTGTAATTTTAGTTATTGGAGTTCTTTGTTCTCTAAGGATATGCAAATTTTATGGGATAGAGCGCATGGAGTACCTTTAGAAAAACTGCCAAAAGGAGTTTCTGATATGATTTTTCCGTATTTATTGCTTGCACTCTCAGACTATAAGACTTCGCAAATAAATAAAATGAATGGAATAGGATTAGACAATCTATTAAGCCTTTGGTTTGATAAGTACTTATTAAATAAAAATGGTTACTTCGAGCTAATTAAAAAATAATATTTAAAATTAGCTATTAATATCAAATTTGATTGCTATTAAAATTTATTGCTTTTAAACACTTTTTAAGTGATTTTTTACTAGTTGGCATATCAATAGTCTTGCTATAAATATATTAAATGGTTTGATGATGAATTCTTTAAATTTCTTTTTAGCAAATATGTGTATTGTCGTTTTGATATTGCTAATCAGGAGATATATAAAATTAAGAAAAGCGAGATAAATGAAATTTAATTCAAAAACCATGAGCTTGATTTTAAATCTGTTATTTTGCTTGTTTATTTTTATTATTTAATTTTTTTAGTTTTTATTCATTAACTTTTAAAAAAATTCAAAAATTAATATTTAAATCTGGTTGACTTTTGTTGTTAATGAGATGATAATGGCAAAAATAATTTTAATTGTGAATCCTCTTTCAGATACTTTTGACGATTTTGTTGATGATCTACTTTCATCCGATGTTAATTTGTTAAAAGGGGAGCTTGATTTTCTTCTTATGCAGCATTTATTTAATTCTATGGATTTGAAGCTTATAAATATAAATACAACCATAGATGACGAATCATTGGCTGCTTAATTTTTATGAAATTTTTTTATGAAAAGTTTTGGGTTCCATTTTTTGGTTATATTTTATCTAAATTTGTTTTTTTAATAGAAGGTAAAAATCAGGACTCTAAAAATAAAAAAAAATAGATTAATTTCTTTATTTCTTCATTAAGTATTTTTAAATACAGAATCTAAGTGAATATATTTTGATAACAACAAAAGTATTGCTTTAATTTTACAAATATATGCATGTTTGAGATATAAATTGATTGTTTCTTAGCAAATTAAAATGAACAAAAATAATATATTGAAGCCATACACAGTGCATTACCGTGATTTGCAAAATATAAGATTAGAAAATTGTTTTTATGCTTCTGACGCTTACGAGGCTAGAACACTAGCAATGGAATTTAATAAGTATATAAATGAACATCCAAACAGTATTGACCTAATAAGATGCGAAAAATGAATAAAAGTTTTTAATAATCTAGAATAATTTAATTAAACACTTAAGAACTTATCAATAACTGCTTGACTCAACTCACTAGTATTACCGCTAGCAACAATACCTCCTCGTTGCATCGCATAATATCTATTTGCTTGTCTTACAAAATGCAAGTGTTGTTCTACTAATAAAACACCAATTCCTGTATCTCTAATAATCTGATTGATTGCATTTTCTATGTCTAAAACTATATTTGGCTGAATCCCTTCCGTTGGTTCGTCAAGTAATAGTAGTTTAGGTTTGCCCAGCAATGCTCTAGCAATAGCAAGTTGTTGTTGTTGTCCACCACTGAGATCTCCTCCTTTCCTTTGTAGAAAATCTTTTAGGATTGGGAAGAGATCATAAATAAATGGATCTATTTTCTTGTTCTTAGATAATCCACCTGGCAGCGACTCCATTCCTAACATTAGATTCTCTTCAACTGATAGGTATGGAATAATTTCTCTTCCTTGAGGAACGTAAGCCATACCTTTCCTCGCCCTCTGATGAGGTGCTTTTCTATTGATATTTTCGCTAATCAAATAAATATCGCCTTTTTTTTGTCTTAACAAACCAATAAGTGTTTTCAATAAAGTTGTTTTGCCAACTCCATTTCTTCCAATCAAACAAACCATTTCTCCTGATTGAACATTTAAATCTACATCCCTGAGAATATGACTTTCGCCATAATATGTATTCAATGATTTGATTTCTAGTAAGTTTTTCATAACTAATCCTCAGGCCTTCCTAGATAAACATCAATAACTTTTTGGTCCTTTTGTATATTTTCCATTGTCCCCTCGCATAATACTGTGCCTTGATTTAATACTGAAACATTACTATCAAGTCTTCTTATAAATTCCATATCGTGATCTATCACCACTACTGTATTTTCTCCTGATAATGATTTTAATAAATCAGCTGTAAGATCAGTTTCTTCATCAGTTAGACCAGCAACAGGTTCATCAACTAACATTAAATCAGGCTTCTGTCCTACTAACATGGCTATCTCGAGCCATTGCTTTTGGCCATGTGATAAAGAACCAGCTTTAGAATCAACTTTTTGAGCTAAATTGACAATCTTCATAAGACGTTCAATCTCATCAAGCTGCTCATCCTTAATACTTTTATTTAAAAGGTTTAAGGGACTTTTAGGAGTTGACACTGATATTTCAAGATTTTCCTTTACTGTTAGATTTTCAAAGATTCTTGGACTTTGAAATTTTCTACCCACTCCAAGTCGAGCAATCTTATGCTCCTTTCTACCTATTAAAGATTTTCCTTTGAAAATCACTTCGCCTTTTGTTGGCTTAACCTTTCCAGTTATTACATCAAGAAATGTTGTTTTACCTGCCCCGTTCGGTCCTATTACAGCTCTTAATTCTCCTTTCTTTAAATTTAAATTAAGTTTGTTGAGAGCTAAAAAACCCTCGAAACTAACAGTTATATCTATTAAATTTAGAAGATATTTATTATTCATTATTCACCTCCTTATTGTTAACTTCTAAGCTTGGATAGGTTTCAATCTTCCTTTTCAAACCTAATTTTTGAAGAAGATTCCTAGGACCATCTCCTTGAATCCATCCTAAAACTCCTTCTGGCAGAGCTGTTACAACTAAGATAAATAACCCTCCTTGGATAAACATCCAGCTAGCAGGCAAAGCTTCACTTACTAGACTTTTTGCGTAGTTGATGAAAACTGCTCCTAGTATTGCTCCTAATAAAGTTCCCCTACCTCCAACAGCAACCCATATAACCATTTCTATAGAAAAGGGAACTGTCATGAATTGAGGTGATACTATTCCAGACTGAACAGTATATAAAGCTCCAGAAATTCCAGCAAGACCTCCAGCAATAGAAAATACTATCGTCTTAAATATAACTGGGTTATATCCTGTAAACCTAATTCTTGGTTCATCATCTCGTATTCCTATAAGAATATTTCCAAATCTTCCTCTAACTACCCATTTTGCAAAAAACCATGAGGCTATTACTAGTGTCGCCGTTATCCAAAAGAATATTCTTTGCATGGACTCAGAACCCACCATCTGACCAAATAGTTGGGTTACATCTGTTTTTAATCCATTTGTTCCGTTTATTAGTTTTTGTTGTCCATTAAAGAAGTTAAAGAATACAAGAAGAGAAGCTTGAGTAAGTATAGAAAAATAAACTCCTTTGATTCGATTCCTGAAAACAAGAAATCCAATTAAACCCGCAACTAATGCTGGTATTATCCAGATAGCGAAGAAGGTGAAAATTGGCGATTTAAAAGGTTCCCAAAAAAAAGGCAATTTTTCAACACCATATAAAGCAAAAAATTCAGGAATATTATTTGGGAATTCAGAAGAGCTGGTTATTTGCAAATACATTGCTGCGCAATATCCACCTAATGCAAAAAATATACCTTGTCCAAGACTTAGTAAACCTGTATATCCCCAAATAAGATCTACACCAAGAGCAACTATGGACAATGATAGGTATCTACCGAGAAGATTTAATCTAAATACAGGGAGTAAGGTTGGTGCTGCAATAATTAGAGCTATTAGTATTATCCAGAATGATAATACTATTCTTTTATCAAATTTAAATTTACCTAAAGACATTAGTTTTCCACCATCCTGCCTTTTTGAGGAAATAAACCTGTGGGTTTAAATTGCAAGAATATAACTATTAATGCGAATATCATTACTCTTGCCATACTTGTTGTCGCAAAAAAGTTGATTGTGTTTGAGAGTGGTAAAGGCATATCTGGCCATATTGATAAGAGCCTTCCAGCTCCAATTAAATCCGTCATTATTCCTATTCCAAAGGAAGCAAGTACTGTACCTAATAAATTTCCTACTCCTCCGAGCACTACAACCATAAAACAACCAACTATATAATTTCCGCCAACATTTGGTCCTACAGAACCTAATAGTGATACTGCTACTCCAGCAACTCCGGCTAAGCCAGATCCTATTCCAAAGGTAATTATATCAACTTTTTCAGTAGATATACCAAGACAGTCACTCATTTGTCGGTTCTGAGTAACGGCTCTAATGCGCATCCCCCAAGCACTTTGGTTTAGAAATAATGTTATTGCTATCACAGAGATAATTGTAATTAGAATTATCATTAATCTTGTTTTGGGAAATGCAGTTCCTAAAATTTCTACTTGACCTCTCATCCATGAGGGAGCTGTTACATCAACATTACGAGCACTCGCTCTACTTAGTTTGCTTACAGTGGATGAAATTATGCTACCGGTGAGAACCCCAGTGAGAGCAGCCAATATCCAAGAACTAAATTTAAAATATTTGAAATTTATTGATTCTTTTATTTTTGGAGGAAACGTTGCCGGTAAAAATAAACCAATTATAAGACTTATAACTAAACCGGTCCCATACGCCAATGGTACACTTCTGACAAATTGTTGAAGAATTAAGCTAACTCCCCAAGTGGCGAGAAGAGTTTCTAGTGGACTTCCATAAAGCTTCCGTATTATAGTTTTTTCCAGAAGAATACCTACTACTCCACTAACGATAAAAGCAAGGAAAATTGAAACTATTATGTATGAATTGTAGAAGGATTTTAATATAGGTAATTTGAAAATTAATTGTGTAACGTATGTTGTGTAAGCCCCAAGCATCATAAGTTCTCCATGGGCAAGATTAATAACCCCCATAAGACCAAAAACAATTGCAAGACCTAATGCAGCAACAAGTAGTACGGATCCGATCGCAACACCATTAAAAAGACTGTCGAGAAGTAACTCCAATTTGAAAAAGAAAATATTTGTTTATATAAAATAAAAGGAGGTGTTAACCTCCTTTTATTTTGAAGCATAGGTTTTAATTAAATTAAAGCTTATACTTTTCTCCTTTTGAAGGATCTGTCCAATCGCATGCAAATCCTTTTGAACTTGGATGCTTTTGGTTCCAAGCTTGAGGAAGAACAACACCTGTTTCTTCAAGAATTGTAAAGCCACCCTCTGCATTAATCTCTCCAATTCTTACTGTTTGAGATAAGTGATGGTTAGGCATAACTTCAACAGGACCTTGTGGGGCATCAAACTTTTGTCCAACTAGAGCTTTCCTTACTGCGTTGTCGTCGAAAGTTCCAGCATCTTCAACTGCTTGTTTCCATAAGTAAACCATGTTATAGGCCGATTCTTGAGGGTCAGCTACAACACGATCTGCTCCCCATCTTTTCTTGAAACTTTTTGCAAATTTCTTTGATGCGGGAGTATCAATTGACATCATGTAGTTCCAAGCGCCGTAGTGACCTTCAAGGAACTCAGGTCCAATTGTGCTAATCTCTTCTTCAGCAATTGAATAGTTCATTACGTAGTAGCCACTCGAAGGTGTGATACCTGCGTCTTGAATCTGTTTGAAGAACGCAACGTTTTGGTCACCATTAAGTGTATTAATGATTATTCCACCTTCGGGAAGGGCCTTTTTGATTTTTGAGATAATTGGAGCAACTTCAGTATTTCCTAATGGAAGGTAATCTTCTCCAACAACTTTACCGCCCAACTGTTTTACCTGAGCTTTTGTGATTGTGTTTGAAGTTCTTGGGAAAACATAGTCAGAACCTACAAGGAAGAAATCTCCACCAGCTGCGGGAGAACGCTTATACATAAAATCTGTAGCGGGTTCCGATTGTTGGTTTGGTGTGGCTCCTGTATAGAAAATGTTGTTAGAACATTCTTGTGCTTCATATTGAATAGGGTAGTAGAGGAACGCATCTTTTGATTCGTAGACAGGTAACATTGCTTTTCTACTCGCAGATGTCCATCCACCGAAAACGACAGGAACTCCATCTTGGTCTATAAGTTTCTTTGATTTTTCAGCAAAAGTAGGCCAGTCAGATGCACCATCTTCAACTATGTATTCTATTTTGTAGCTTTTGCCGTCAACTTTGACACCACCAGCAGCATTTATCTCTTCAATAGCCATTTTTTCTGTATCAACAAGAGTTGATTCAGAGATTGCCATTGTTCCTGATAACGAATGCAAAATACCAACGGTTACTGTGTCATCGAAACTTCCGGAGGTTCCACCTCCACCGCACGAAGTTGCTGTGACCGCAAGTGAGGCAGTAGCTAAACCTGCCAAAATACGCCTTGAAATTCTCATGAATTAGGATAAATTAGGAAATTGACCCTTATGTAGGGGATAATGTAAAAGTTATTAACGAGTGAGGATTCGTTTTGTATCAGTCGTAACTTTTTGTTGAATCCAATATATTAGTAATGAACATTTTTCTAGTTTCGATTGTTGGGTATATGTGATTCTAAAAATTGAGTTATTTCTTCAACTCCTATGCCGATACTTAGGTTGGTAAAAAACCAAGGTTTCCCTTTTCGCATAAATTCAGTATCACTTTTCATAATATTTAAATCTGCACCAACTTTATCTGCTAAGTCAATTTTGTTTATTAATAATAAATCCGACCTTGTTATCCCTGGTCCCCCTTTTCTAGGAATTTTGTCTCCGGCAGATACATCAATTACATATATTGATAAATCTACAAGTTCTGGACTAAAACTAGATGCTAAATTATCACCTCCACTTTCTACAAAAACAAAATCTAAAGGATTGTATTTATTTTCTAAATCTAAAACTGCATTTTTATTTAATGAACAATCCTCTCTTATCGCGGTATGAGGACAACCTCCTGTTTCAACGCCAATAATCCTTCCTTCCTCTAAGACCTTTTTATTTATAAGAAAGTTAGCATCTTCTTTGGTATAGATATCATTTGTGACAATTGCTATCTCATAATTTTTTTTCAGGCTTAAGCATAGAGTTTCTACTAATGCAGTTTTTCCTGAACCTACAGGCCCAGCAACCCCTACTCTCAATTTGCTGCTCATAATTTAATTTCTAAAAAGTTTTGTATAAAGGTCATTATGATTTTGTTGTGCCATAGCTAAACCTACATTGCCAAAATAGATGTCATTAATTTCTTTGTCCATAATTTCTTTAGAAACTTTTGAAATTATTGCTAACAAGTCTCTCTGAATCAATTGTGCGTTTGTTGCCCCAATAGGAATAATTCTTAACGCAGCACTAAGTTGGTTTGCACTCCAGGCATAGAAAAAATTCTCAACCATTTCTAACTTGGTAATTTCAAAACAAAAACAAGCCCAACTCCACGCTAATGACCACGTACTTTTTTTATTATTTTCATATGGATATTCAAATCCAAATTCTTTTGTTAAATCAAAGAGAGATTTTGCCATTTGAATTTGTTGTTCTCTCATTTCGAGAGAGTCCTTTGATGAGAGAATCCATTTATCCAAACTCATTAGCTTTTGCAAATTACTTTTTAAATTTCTGTGGTCGTTTAGCTCATCGAATATATCAAAAAAATCTAGTAATAGTCTTGCATCTAGTCTTATCTGACCAATTTCTAGTTCACTTATAATTAATTCTTTTACCGAATTTGAATCTGTTAAATTTCTAGCATTAAGAAAACTCTCCATCCCCTCCGAATAACAAAATCCTCCAACTGGTAAGTTAGGACTTATTAATAAGTATTTTAATAAGTGACTTTTACTCATGACTATGGGCACCTCTTTCCGGAAAAAACTTTTTTTTCGTATTTTTTACTTCAACATTAAAATTAAGAAGCATATTTTTAATAACATAATCACTTTTTGTTAGAAGAAAGCCTTCTTCGATTTCTACTTCTACGTGCCTATTTCCAAGATGATAAGCAGTTTTAATAAGTTCAATTTTAGAATTTGAACTTATTTCAATTAAATTTTCTGTTTTGGCAATTATCTCTACATAAAAATTGGACTCATTAGTTGAAAGAATATCTCCATCATTTAATTTGCCGTCTCTAGGTAATTGTAAAATTATTTCTTGATCACAATCAGTTAATCTTTTTCCTCGTAAAATTCTTCTTTCGTCTGAACTTAGGGTAAGTTTTAAAAATGAACCTAATTTCGGTTTTCCATTAATCCAATCAGTTACAACAATTTGTTTATACATTCTCATAATCAAAATTTTTGGTTACTTTAATTTAGTAATTAAAGAAAACAATTTATGATTAAAACTTCTTGGGAAGGTAATTGTTTCTTGAATTTTTTTAATAATAGAGCAAGTTTAGGAAATGTTAATAAAACAATATTTAAATCTAAATCAACTTCTCCTTACAAGTTATTAAAGTCTACTCATGATCAGGAGGGCAGATGCATTTTACCTGTTCTTCATACTGCAGGGGGGTTGGTTGGCGGCGATTTACTTGAGTTTGAGGTAAATCTTGATAAAAACTCTAAGGTATTGTTGACTACTTCTTCAGCTCAGAAAGTATATGGATCAGTTGGGATATCTAAAATCAATCCAAAAGGAACTTTTTCAAAGCAAAAAAATCTTATAAATATTCTTGATAATTCTCATTTGGAATATCTCCCTCAAGAAACAATTATCTTTGCAAATGGTTTATATGATCAAAAGTTTAAAGTATCTATTTCAGAAACTTCAAGTTTTTTATTTACTGACTTAATAAGACTTGGAAGATCTTCTTCTGGGGAATCTATTGAGAGTGGAGTTTTTAGGTCTAAATTAGAAATTATGAGAAATAATGATTTATATGATGATTGGGAATATGTTGATCAAATTGAATTATCTCAGGCAAGTTATTCGGCCAAGTCAGGTATGGATTACATGCCTGTTTTTGGATCTTTAATTTGGATTTGCGAAAAAGATTTTTCTAAGTCAAAAATAAATAATCTTGTGGGAAATATAAAAAAATTTTTCAATGAAACTGATAATAATTTATCAATTGGAATCCTTGAAAATGGTATCTCTGTAAGATTCTTGGGGAGTTCTTCTCAAGTAGCTAGGAAATGTTTTTTTTGTATTTGGAAACAAATTAGGTCTGTTAGTGGATTTTGTGAGCCAAAATATCAAGGTGTATGGCCTTTACAAGATTCTATGAATTATTAAATATGTTCAGAAAGAACCTTTTTTAAGAATTTATAGATTAATTTTTTATTATGCATCTTTCCCCTCAAGAAAAGGATAAATTATTGATTTTTTCTGCTGCACTCTTAGCTGAAAGAAGGCTTAGTCGAGGTCTTAAGCTTAATTATCCTGAAACAATTGCTTTTTTGAGCTTTCAAGTTCTTGAAGGAGCTCGAGATGGGAAAAGTGTAAGTCAATTAATGTCAGAGGGAACTACTTGGCTTTCAAGATCACAAGTTATGGAGGGCATTCCTGAAATGGTTGATGAAGTCCAAATAGAAGCAGTTTTTCCTGATGGAACAAAGTTAGTTACTATCCACAATCCGATTAACTAGTTATGAGTAATTTAATTCCTGGTGAAATAATTCCTGAACAAGGTGAAATCGAATTAAATCTTGGTAAGGAAGTTAAAACAGTAAAAGTTTCTAATTCTGGAGATAGACCTGTACAAATTGGATCTCATTATCATTTTTTTGAAGCTAACAAGGCTTTAATTTTTGATAGAGAATTAACACTTGGTATGCGTCTTGACATTCCTGCAGGAACAGCAATTAGATTTGAACCTGGAGATACAACTGATGTCAAATTAGTTCCTTATTCAGGTTTAAGAATTGCATATGGTTTCAATTCATTGGTTGACGGTTCTTTAGATACTTAAAATTATGTCCTATAAAATTGACAGAAATACTTATGCGCAAACTTACGGACCCACAACTGGAGATAGAGTAAGACTTGCTGATACCGAACTTTTTATAGAAGTAGAAAAGGATTTAACTACATACGGAGATGAAGTTAAATTTGGCGGAGGTAAGGTTATTAGAGATGGGATGGGACAGTCTCAAGTAAGAAGATCTGATGGAGCTGTAGATACAGTAATAACTAATGCTTTGATCGTAGATTGGTGGGGAATAATTAAGGCTGATGTGGGTATAAAAGATGGAATGATTTTTGAAATTGGTAAGGCTGGTAATCCTGATATCCAGGATAATGTCAACATTGTTATTGGTGCATCAACAGAAATAATAGCTGGAGAAGACCATATTCTCACTGCAGGTTCAATAGATACCCATATTCACTTTATCTGTCCCCAACAAATTGAGACAGCATTAGCCTCCGGAATTACAACTATGTTGGGAGGAGGAACTGGACCTGCAACTGGCACAAATGCCACCACTTGTACTCCTGGTTCTTTTCATATTGCAAGAATGCTTCAATCTGCAGAAGCGTTTCCCATGAATTTAGGTTTTTTTGGAAAAGGAAATTCAACAAACGAGAGCAATCTTATTGATCAGGTTGAAGCAGGTGCATGTGGATTGAAGCTTCATGAGGATTGGGGAACGACCCCCTCGACAATTAATTCTTGTCTTAATGTTGCAGATAAGTTCGACGTACAAGTATGTATTCATACTGATACTTTGAATGAGGCAGGCTTTGTTGAAGACACTATCAACGCTATTGCAGGAAGAACTATTCATACTTTTCATACCGAAGGAGCAGGTGGAGGTCATGCGCCAGACATTATAAAAATTTGTGGAGAAAAAAATGTTCTTCCAAGTAGCACTAATCCAACAAGACCCTATACGAGGAACACATTAGAAGAACATCTTGATATGTTAATGGTTTGTCATCATTTAGATTCTAAAATCCCAGAAGATATTGCATTTGCCGAATCAAGGATTAGAAGAGAGACCATTGCAGCTGAGGATATCTTGCATGATATAGGTGCCTTTTCAATTATTGCTAGTGATTCTCAAGCTATGGGAAGAGTTGGTGAAGTAATTACAAGAACTTTTCAAACCGCCCATAAAATGAAAGTCCAAAGGGGGTCGCTATCGCAGGATTCCGATAGAAATGATAATTACAGAGTAAAGAGATATATTTCTAAAGTCACAATTAATCCTGCAATAGCTCATGGTATTGATAAACATGTTGGGTCTTTAGAAAAGGGTAAAATTGCGGATTTGGTATTGTGGAAACCTTCCTTTTTTGCGGTGAAGCCTGAATTAGTTGTTAAAGGAGGATCTATTGTTTGGTCCCAAATGGGTGATGCGAATGCTTCAATACCTACTCCAGGTCCTGTACATGGTCGACCTATGTTTGCAAGTTTCGGCCAATCTCTAATTAAGAGTTCTTTTACCTTTTTAAGTAAAAAATCAATTGATCAAAATATTCCAAGTAAATTAGGCTTACAAAAGAAATGTATTGCTGTAGAAAATACAAGAAATATCAATAAATCACACTTGAAGCTTAATAGCAAACTTCCAAATATTTCAGTTGATCCTCAAACTTATGAAGTTTTTTCTGATGGGGAACTTCTTACATGTGAACCTCTTGATGAAGTTCCAATGGCTCAAAGGTACTTTTTACTTTAAAAGTTTTTAATTAATTCTTTTTTAATTGTTTTTATATCTTTTGACCCAGCAATTGCCAAGTCTTCTTGCAGTTTGTCCTCGCAAGATAGAACTCTTGACCAACTTGGTAACTGCTGTGTGGTTGGGCAAGCTAAGTAATCTTCTGTAGCCGGTCTCAATAGCTTCGCAAATTTTTGTACTGATAGCTCCTCTTCATGCCTATCGTATGGAAGTTGATTAACTGCTGAATCTAGACCAAATTGTTTTACACGATCTTCCCCAACTCTTTTGTAAAGAACTTCTAATGTTGCTAGTTGAGTACTCGTTAAAGTCTCTGCTTGATGCTCCATGAGACCTCTTAAAACACTTGAAAGTATTTCTTTACACATTTTTTGTAATCCTTCTTTAGAAGAATCGCCAATATTTTTATGTTTATGATCAAACAAACCTAGGTCAACTTGGGCTATTTTGGAAGTTCTTACGTTTCTATAAACCTCTGATAATAAACCTATTTCTAAACCCCAGTCACAAGGAATTCTTAAATTCATAGCAAGGTCCTTGGTGAAAGCAAACTCACCTGCTAATGGATATCTAAATGATTGAAGATATTGTAAAAAGGGACCCTTCCCCACTAATTGTTCAAGACTTGCCAATAAGGGACCAACAAATAATCTTGTTGCTCTACCTTGTAATTGATTGTTCTCTAACGATAACCTGCTGTAAAAAGCCTTTACATATGATATTCCATATGATTCATCTAGAAGTGGAAGTATCATTCTTGATGGATACAAAGAACTAAAAGTTCTTATGTCAGCATCAAAAAGAGCAACAACTTCAGATTTTCTTGTCGCAACTCCTATACCTTGCCAGACAGCCCATCCTTTACCTGGAGTTCCTAAAAGTTCTAAGCCATTTTTTTCTTGGCTTTTTAAAAGTTCTATTACAGAGGGAGAATTAGTCCATTGAACATGTACTGGAAATGGCATTGATTCAAAAAATGATTTTGCTGCGTTTACTTGCTCAACAGTTTTTGCAGAAAGAGCAATAACTAATTCATTTAAGCCTGTAAGGTCTTTTAAAACTTCTCTTATATCTTTTAATGCTGGACGCTCAAACTCTTCATATAAACAAGGTATTAAAATGCTAGTTGATTTTTTTTGTAGACTTTTGTTTAATTCTTTAAGTAAATTTCTTGTGACTCCATATTCATGTATTGTTGTGATTAACCCTTGTTGAAAGTCCATTTTTTAATTGATGTGCAGAATAGTATTAATACTTAGTTGATTTTTTCAAAGTGAAGCAAATTGATTCAGATAAAAAAGTAGATAGATTAAAAGTTGATAAATTGCTAAAAACAATTTATTCAAATAATACTACAGAAGAAATTAATTTTATTTCAAATCAATTATTACAGATTTTAGATAATTTCTCAGAGAAATCTGCTTATGAAGAAAAAAGAGATAACGAAAGGTGGAATGAATCTCATTCTGTTTTGATAACTTATGCAGATAGTATTTATAAAAATGGCGAGGGTACATTAACAACTCTTAATGATTTTTTAAGTAAACATTTTGGCAGTCTTTCTAAAGTTGTACATATTCTTCCTTTTTTGAAATCCACAAGTGATGGAGGTTTTGCAGTCTCAAGTTATGATTCCTTAGAAGAAAAATTTGGTGGTTGGGATGATCTCAAAAGTATTTCTAAAAATCACGATTTGATGGCTGATTTAGTATTAAACCATGTTTCATCATCCCATCCATGGGTTCAACAATTTATTAAATACCAAGAACCAGGTATATCAAATGTTTTTTCACCAAAACAAAATCTTGACTGGTCAAATGTAGTTAGACCAAGAAGTTCCTCTTTGTTTTCTCAAATAAATACTGAAGATGGCCCTAAGCAAGTTTGGACAACTTTTGGTCCAGATCAAATTGATTTGAATTGGCATAATCCAAAAATGACTATTGAGTTCTTAAAATTAATTATTAATTATTTATCTAATGGTATTAAATGGTTAAGGCTTGATGCTGTAGGTTTTATTTGGAAGGAATCAGGGACAACATGCTTACATTTGCCGAAAGCACATTTAATTGTGAAACTCTTAAGAGTTCTTTTAAATAATCTTCTTGATGAGGGAGTTTTAATAACTGAAACTAATGTTCCCCAGAAGGAAAATCTATCTTATCTGATTCCTAATGATGAAGCTCATATGGCATACAATTTTCCATTGCCTCCTCTTCTACTAGAAGCAATAATTACTTCAAGAGCCGATATTCTAAACTCATGGATTTTTGATTGGCCCACCTTACCTGAAGATACTACTTTATTTAATTTCACTGCATCGCACGATGGTGTTGGGCTAAGAGCTCTTGAGGGTTTAATGAATGAGCAGAGAATAAAAGATTTATTAATTAATTGTGAGAGAAGAGGCGGATTAGTAAGTCATAGACGTTTATCAAATGGTCATGATAAACCTTATGAATTGAATATTAGTTGGTGGAGCGCAATGGAAGATTCCAGTAGAGATGCTAAAAGATTTCAATATGAGAGATTTATTTTGAGTCAATTATTAGTAATGGCTCTTAAAGGAGTCCCTGCATTTTATTTGCCAGCATTACTAGCTTCAGAAAATGATATCAAGAGTTTTTCTATGACAGGTCAAAGAAGAGACCTTAATAGAGAAAAGTTTAAATCAGAAAATCTTATAGCCGTTTTAAATAATCCTGAATCTAATGCTAATAAAAACTTAAAATATCTTCGCAATGCTATGGATGTTAGATCAAAATTAAAGCAATTTCACCCCTGTTCACAAATGAAATGTTTGTCTAAAGGTAGAAGTGATATTGTTGTAATCAAAAGAGGTAAAGGTCCTGAGTCAGTTTTTGCAATTCATAATATGACTGAAAATAAAATTAATTATCAATTGAATGATAATGACATACCAAAAATAATTGATAATGATTTCGATACCCATGATTTTTTAACAACCATTAAATACAATTGCAAAAATATAAGTCTT